>NZ_DANC01000019.1:0-15304 GCF_002499755.1 Methanoculleus sp. UBA291
AGGTCTTTTACATGGCGAAGTACCACCGGGGACGGTCTTTCATCTCCCCCGAACGGCGGAAAAAGACCTGGAACCGGTGGTACTTCGCCATGTAAAAGACCTGGAACCGGTCCATGAAGGACTTGAGCCTCCCGGGGACGCCCATTGTCATCACCGGGGTCGCGATGATCAGGCCGTCCATCTCCCGGAACTTCCGGTAGTAATCGGCCATCTCGTCCGGGATCAGGCAGGTGTCGCTCTCCTTGCACTGGAAATACTCCATGCAGGGCAGGATGTCCAGATGCGCGACCGCTATCCGCTCGACCTCGCACCCGGCCTCCTCCGCACCGCGGATGGCCTCGTCGAGGAGGCGGGCGGTGTTCCCGTCGAGGAGGGGGCTCCCGAGCAGGGCGATAACTTTCTTCGGCATGGTGCAAGGTTATGCACGGCTCTATTAAATAGATGCGACCTCCCCCGGCACGGGCCCGGATAGCCGGATAACCCGGTCGGACCGGTTCTTGTCAGGGTGACAACTGCTAAATACCTTGAAATGATATTACCAGTCTGGTGATTTTCTGTGGTTGAACAAGGAACAAGAACAACAGCAAAGGCAGGAGAGAAGCCGGGCCCGGGCCGCTACGTCTGTGTCGACTGCGGACGGGAGGTCCGGATCGAAAGCACCGATGCGGACCTCGTCAGGTGTCCGACCTGCGCCTGCGAAATGTATAACTGTTTCCCGATGACCCATATCAGGCCCGACATCAAGACGCCGGAAGACGTCATGAACCCCCCGAAGAGGAAGGAGTGACCGGGTCAGTTGAGGTGAGAGAAATGGTGAACGTATCAGCAAAAGGGCAGGTCTACCGCTGTGAGATCTGCGGAAACGTGGTCCAGGTTCTGGAAGCCGGCGGCGGCGAACTGGTCTGTTGCGGTGAGCCGATGGTGCTTGAGGAGTGATGGAGATGGAAGAGAAGAAACTGGAAGAGAAGATCGGGAAAGTGCCCGAGATCTTCAAAGAACTCAAGAAGACAGACCCCGACCTCTACGGCAGCGTCATGGGGCTCGACCAGTTGATCTGGGCCGACGGCGCCCTTTCGAAACAGACGAAGAAGATTATCGCTATCGCAATCGCCGCCGCGCTCCGGGACGGACACGCCGTCCGGGCACAGATGGCCGGTGCCGGGAGCCTCGGCGTATCGAAGGAGGAGATCGAGGAGGGACTCCGGGTCGCGTTCCTGCTTGCGGGGATGCCGGCCTACGTCCACGGCAAGACCGCCCTCGAGGAGTATCTGGGCAACCGCCCAAGGAAGTGAAAATTATGGAAACCGAAGAGATTGTGCCGCGCCTTCCGGTCATCGGGGAGGCGGCACCGGAATTTGACGCGCTGACCACCCACGGACGCCTGAAACTCTCCGACCTCCGGGGGAAGTGGGTCATCCTCTTCTCCCACCCGGCCGACTTCACGCCGGTCTGCACCACGGAGTTCATGGCGTTTGCCGGGATCGCCGACGAACTGGCGAAACTGAACGTCCAGCTCGTCGGTCTCTCCATCGACAGCGTCCACTCGCATCTTGCCTGGGTCCGAAGCATCAAGGAGAAGATGGGTGTGGAGATCCCGTTCCCGGTCATCGCCGACCTCGACATGAAGGTTGCGAAGAGTTACGGGATGATCCATCCCGGGCAGAGCAACACCGCCACCATCCGGACGGTCTTCTTCATCGACGATAAGGGGATCATGCGTGCCATGCTCTACTACCCGATGTCCAACGGCCGATCCATGCCCGAGATCCTCAGGCTCACGAAGGCCCTTCAGACCTCGGACGAGCACCATATCGCGACGCCGGCGAACTGGCAGCCGGGAGACAAGGTCCTCGTCCCGGCCCCGACGACCCCCGAGGGGATCGAGAAGAGGCTGAAGGAGGGGTACGAGTGCAAGGACTGGTACCTCTGCTTCAAGAAACTCTAAACCCGTATCTTTTTTGCTCCGCCCGGATACCATTCTGTATAATGACCATCGACGTCCTCGCGTTTGCTACCTCGCCCCGCCGCCACGGGAACTCGGAGACCCTCCTCGACTGGGTGCTCGCGGCAATGGAGGAGGAGGGGGCCGCGGTCGAGAAGATCGTCGTCGCAAAGGCCGATATCCGGCCCTGCCGCGGGTGCAACCTCTGTGAGACGCTCAACAGGTGCGTCCAGCGGGACGACATGGACTACCTCTACGACCGGATCGTCGCGGCCGACTGCATCGTCGTTGCGGCGCCGATCTACTGCATGGGCCTTCCCGCCCAGGCGAAGGCGCTGGTCGACCGGGCTCAGGTCTTCCGCTCCCGGAAGTACGTCCTCCATCTCCCGGTCGTCCCGCCGGAGCGGAAGGGGAAGCGGGCCGGGGTTTTCCTTGCGACCGCCGGGCAGACCTGGGATTACGTCTTCGATGCGGCGATCCCCTCGGTGAAGTGCTTTTTCCACGTCATCGACGTCCGGAACCGGGATATCCGGTACCTGATGGTGAACGGCGTCGATGAGAAGGGCGCAATCGAGCGTCACCCGACCGCGAAGTCCGACGCGCGGGCCCTGGCGGGAGAGGTCGTCGGGCACCTGCGGGAGGCGGGAGTGGCGTGAGCGAGCCCGTAACGGTCCTCGGACTCTCCGGCAGCCCCCGGCGGCACGGGAACACCGAGACCCTGCTCGACGCCGTTCTTGAGGGCGCCCGCGAGGCGGGGGCCGACGTGGAGAAGGTCGTCCTCCGGACGCTCGACTACGCCCCGTGCCGGGGATGCAACGCCTGCCACCGGACGGGGGTCTGCGTTCTCCGGGACGACCTGACGGCGGTCTTCGAGAAAATTGCCGCCGCCGACGTCCTCGTCCTCGCTTCCCCGATCTACTCGATGGGGATCACGGCGGAGACGAAGGGGCTGATCGACCGGGCCCAGTACCTCTGGGCGCGCAAGTTCATCCTGAAGGATCTCTACTTCACTGCCGGGCACATCCGGCGGCATAAAGGGCTCTTCGTCTCGACCGCGGGGCTCGGGTGGGACAACGTCTTCGACGCGGCGTTTCCGGCGGTCACCGCCTTCTTCAACACCACCGGGTTCGAGTACTGGGACAACGTCATCGCAAACGACATGGACCGTTACGGCGGGATCGCGGGGCATCCCACCGCGCTCGCGGAGGCCCGAGGGAAAGGGCGGAGCGTTGTCGCCCTCCTCCGGGAGATGCGGGCGCAGAACGATGCGGAGACTCGACCTTCACCGGGAGCGCCGTCGGACCCGGACGAGACGAAATAGGCCGAAAAACTCTTTTTTTGCGCGGAGCAGGAGCCGGGAGAGCGACAGGGCATTGAACCGTCCGAAAGGCGCTGCAATCGGCAAAAAGATGGAAGGACCGACCCCTCAGAGGAGGGACCAGACGAGGAGCCCGGCGGAGGCGGCCATGAGCACGGCAAAGACAGTCGGCTTCCAGGCAAGGACCTTCGCCCCGTCGAGGACGCTGATCGGGAGCATGTTAAAGGTGGCGATCATCGCGTTGACCCGGAGCCCGACGAGGCCCACGAGGGCAAGGAACCCGCCGCCGGAGAGGAGCATCAGGGCCGCGAAGGGTATGCAGAGCAGGAGGTTCGTGATCGGCCCCGCCGCCGATATCCGCCCGTTCTCGGTCTTTGTCACGTTTCCGTAGATGTAAGTCGCCCCCGGCGCTGCAAAGACGATCCCGACGAGCGCCGCCATCACCACGGCGACGAGGAGCATCTGGTTGTCCTTCTGGAACTCGGCCCAGTAGCCGTAGCGCATGGCGGCGAATTTATGCGCCAGTTCGTGGAGGACGAAGGCGACCCCCACCGTGACGAGGGACATCACAAAGAGGAGGATGAACTCGTCGAACGTCACCCCGCCCCTGACAAAGATCAGGGTGAAGGCTATCGAGATGGCAAGCCACGCGATCAGGAGGTCACGGCGTTCGCGAGCGGGTATTCGTTCCAGCATCCGGTATCAGGTTTGCATCGGGATCATAATATCCTTCGCTTCCCGCGGGACCGGCGTCAGATCCACAGGTTTATCCCCCAACAACGGCCAACCATGGAGTATGTCCCTGGATGCCGCGAGAGACGAGATCCGCAAGATCGACGAAGAGATCATCGATCTGGTTGCGGAGCGGCAGAGGCTGGCGGCGGAGATCGTCCGCCTCAAGCAGGAGAACGGTCTTTCCATCCGCGACGAAGCGCAGCGAAGGGCCGTCCTCGACCGGGCGTTCTCTTACGCCGCCGAGAGCCGGATCGACCCGGTCGCCGTCCGGAAGATCTTCGAGGTCCTGGTCGAGATGAACGAAGAGCGACAGCGGGAGTGCAGCGGGGACGGCAGCCTGCCGTGAAAAAAGAAGTTACGGGGTGAGCATCGTCCCGACGCCCTGGTCGGTGAAGAGCTCGAGGAGCAGATTGTGCTCCCGGTTGCCGTTCACGACGTGAGCGCTCGCGACGCCGTTCCTGACCGCCTTCATGCACCCTTCAAGTTTCGGGATCATCCCGCCGGCGATGACCCCTTCGCCGATCATCGCCTCCGCTTCGGCGAGCGCAAGCCGGTGGTAGACCATGCTCCGGTCGGCGTTCATCACCCCGTCGACGTCCGTGAGGTTGACCAGTTTGAAGGCCCCCAGAGCGATCGCGATCTCGGCCGCCGCGGTATCGGCATTGATGTTGAGGCTCCGGCCCTGCCGGTCGATGGCTATCGGTGCCACCACCGGGATGTAGCCCTGAGCGAGGAGGCAGTGGAGCACCTCGGGGTCGACCTCCTCGATCTCGCCGACCTGCCCGAGGTCCACCTCCTGCATGACCTCGCCCACCTTCACCCGCCGGGGCTCCATCTTCCGGGCGATGAGGAGGTTGCCGTCGTTGCCGGAGATTCCGACCCCACGGGTGCCGCAGTTCGCGATGAGGGAGACGATCCCGTCGTTGATCTTGCCGACGAGGACCATCTGGGCGATCTCCAGGGTCTCGGCGTCCGTGATCCGGAGCCCCCCGACAAACCGGGGCTCCTTTCCCATCGCCTGCATCTTTGCGGTGATCTCGGGGCCGCCGCCGTGGACCAGGACGACCTTCATCCCCACGTAGTGGAGGAGGACGGCGTCCCGGATCGCCGTCTCGAGGATGACCTGGTCGACCATCGCGTGGCCGCCGAGTTTGATCACGATCGTCTTGCCGTGAAACTTCTGGATGTAGGGGAGTGCCTCAATCAGCACGTCTTCTCGTTTCATGTCGTATACTTCCCGTTGATCTCCACGTATTTCTCGGTGAGGTCGCACCCCCACGCCGTCGCCTTTCCGTCGCCCGCGGCGAGGTCGAGGTCGAACGCGACGGTATCGCCGCGCATTGCAGCCTTCGCTCCTGCGAGGTCGGCGACGATCTCGCCGCGGAGGACGAGCGGCGTCCGCCCGGCGTCCTCCCCGACGGAGAGCGAGACCGCGTAGGGGTCGAACGCGACCCCGGCCCTGCCGGCGGCCGCGACCACGCGGCCCCAGTTCGGGTCTTCGCCGTAGACGGCCGTCTTGACGAGCGGGGAGGCGACGACCGTCCGCGCCACCTCAGCGGCGGCGTCTTCATCGGGAGCGCCGCGAACCGTGACCGCGAGGAGTTTCGTCGCCCCTTCGCCGTCGCGGGCGATCTGGACCGCGAGGTCGCGGCAGACGGTCTCGACCGCTCGCGCAAGTTCATCGCGGTCCACCCGGCCGGCGGCGCCGGTCGCGGTGCAGAGAGCGACGTCGTTCGTGCTCGTATCTCCGTCGACCACGACCCGGTTGAAGGACCTCCGGGCCGCCTGCCGGAGGATATCGTGGAGAACCGGGGCCGGGACCTCCGCGTCGGTGTAGAGGAAGGCGAGCATCGTTCCCATGTTCGGAGCGATCATCCCGCTCCCTTTGGTGATCCCGCCGACGGCAAACGACTCCGTCCTGACGAGCGCGTGTTTCGGGAAGGTGTCGGTGGTCATGATCGCCCGTGCCGCGGCGTCCTCGGCCCCGGCGCTCCGGGTAAGGAGCGGGGCTACCCGCCCGCACTGGTCCCGGATAAGGGAAAGGTCGAGGTATCTCCCGATAACCCCGGTGCTCGCGACGCCGACCGACGCCGGGTCGAGATCGAGTGCACCGGCCGCGATGCCGCACATCTCCACCGCGTCGCGGTATCCCCGTTCGCCGGTGTAGGCGTTCGCGCACCCGCTGTTCACGACGACGGCGTCGAGGGTCCCTCTCCGCATCCGGTCCATCATCACCTCGACCGGGGCCGCCCGCACCCTGTTCGACGTAAAGACCCCGGCCGCCGTACCGCCGGCCCGGATCAGGGCGAGCCCGAACTTTCCTTCCTTGATCCCGGCGGCGTCGACGCCCTCGACAGCACAGATGCTCTTCATGCCTCTTCCTCCCGGGGAGAGGCGCCGATGCCCCGGACAATGTCGGCCCGGGTGACGATCCCGACCAGTTTTCCATCGCGGAGCACCGGGAGGCGTGCGATCCCCTCGTGGAGCATCTGGCTTGCCGCATCGACGATATCGGCATCTTCGTCGATGGCGATCACCGGTCTGCTCATCACCCGCCGCACTTCCAGGTTGCCGATATCGGCGAGAGCCCGCCGTGTCTTTCCCCAGTTGATGAATTCCCTGACCGGGACCTCGATCACCTCGAGCGGCGACGGGAGCCAGAGGTCGTCGGAGAGGTCGCCGGTATCGAGGAGCGAGAGGATATCGGTCTCGGTGACGATGCCCGCCACCCGCTCCCCGTCCATTACGGGAAGCCCGCCGATATGGTACTTCCGGAGCAGCCCCGCGGCTTCGCTCACGGGCGAATCGACCCGGACGGTCACCGGGTCCGGGGTCATAACGTCCCTGACCAGCATCATCGCCACCTCAGGGGAGCATCCCGGCGCTGCGGAGACCGTCGTCTTCCGCAAACCCGCACATCAGGTTCATGTTCTGGATCGCCTGGCCGCTTGCGCCTTTGACCAGGTTGTCGATTGCCGAGACCGCGACGACCCGGTCGCCCTCGCTCTCCACGGCCACGTCGCAGAAGTTCGTTCCCCGCACGGCGGCGAGGGTCGGTCTCTGGTTGCGGATGAAGAATTCGCCCTCGTAGAACTTCCGGTAGAGCGCCTCGACCTCTTCCTGCTCCATCGGCTCCCGGAGGAGGATATGGGCCGTCGTGAGGATGCCCCGGTTCACCGGGAGAAGGTGCGGCGTGAAGTAGCACCGGGCGTCCGAGCCGAGCCGGGCGACCTCCTGCTTCATCTCCGCGAGGTGACGGTGGTTCGTCCACTTGTAGGCGCTGAAGTTGTCCCCGACGTTTCCGTAGTGGGTGGTCGCGGAGGGGGCGTTTCCGGCCCCGGAGACCCCGGTCTTCGAGTCGTAGATGATGGTGTGGGCGTATTTCGCAAGCGGTGCCGCCGCAAGCGTCGCCCCGGTCGGGAAGCACCCCGGGTTCGCGACGAAGGAGGCGCCGCGGACTTCGTCGCGGTGGAGTTCGGGGAGACCGTAAGGGGCCTTGAAGTAGGCCTCGTGGGGCACGCCGTAGGTCTTCTCGTAAACATCCTTCGCGAGCCGGTAGTCGGCCGAGAGGTCGACGGTCCTGATCCCCCGCTCTACAAGCGTCCCTGCAACCTTCATCGCCGCCGTGTGGGGTACGGCGAGGAAGACGAAATCGGCATCGATATCGCCGGCTCCGATGTTCCGGAAGGTGAGGTCGGTCAGTCCCCGGAGGTGGGGATGGACCGAGGCGACGGGGGTGCCGTCCAGTTTCCGGGATGTCGCCGTGACGACCTCGGCGGAGGAGTGGTTCAGCAGGAGCCGCATCAACTCGCCGCCGGTGTATCCGGATGCACCGATGATCGCAATATCCATAAGAGAGGGTGTCTTTTACAGAATCTTAAGGCTTTGCGGTGCATCGTTCGTAAAGCCGGGCGGCCGTAGACTCGATCTCGTCCCGTCCTTCGAGTCCGTCGAGAAGGTCACGCGGGAGAGCGGCCTTTCCGTAGATCGCGCCCGCGTAGGCACCGCAGATGAGCGCGATGGTGTCGGTATTTCCTCCGACGTGAGCGGCGGTGGTGAGGAGGTCGGCTATGTCGCGAATCCGGCTGATCAGGAAGAACGCGAGCGGGACGGTCTGGTAGACGGTGACGTCGTTTCCGATCACCGACAGAGCGCTATCGAGGCTGATCCCCTCGTTTGCGAGGCGGACGGCGGCGTGGATCTTGTTGCCGAGGGGGACGTCTTCAAGGCAGGCGTGCTTCTCGGCGAGGGGGAGAGCGTCGGGGCGGCCGCGGACGGCGTAGTGGACGAGCATCGCGACGGTGATCGCGCCCGCGTGCGCCGCCGGATGGGTGTGGGTGACGCTGCAGGCCCGGGCCACCCGCTCGGTGACGTCGACCGGCTCGCCGTAGGCGAGCCCGAACGGGACGGCGATGCTGATGCAGCCGGCGGTGTTGGAGGAGACTCCGCCAGGTTTGCCGCCGTCGGTGAGGAGGAGGTGACGGCACGCGGCGTCCACGGCGCCGTCGGGGAACCGCAGTTCCTCGTTCATGTACATCCGGACAAGGGCGGCCGTATACGCACTCTCCGAGTAGGTGCCGTCGGCAAGCATCCCGGCTACGAGGAGCATCAGCTGGGTGTCGTCGGTGAACTGCCCGGGTTTCAGCCCGGCGTTCGGGTGCCCCCGCCACGCCCGGCGGTAGCCGTCGTGGAGGCGCTGGAAGTCGGGCGGCGTGCTCTCCCGCGCCATGCCGAGCGCGTCCCCGATGGCGGCCCCGAGGAGACAGCCCTTGAACTGATCGAGCATTTGAGTAGTATCTCTCTTAAGATTCCTCTTAAGGGTTGTCATACGGTTGTCATACGGTGCGCGCCCCTCTGCCCCGAAACAGAAACGACAGCAGTTGAAGAGGAGAGTGCTCCGCAACCCGGCAGTTTTTCTCCGGAAGGGGATGTGGGCACCGTATTTCGGCGTCCGGCGCCTCATACCACCCGGGAGAACGCCGTGCCGGTTGCCGCTGTTCTCCGTTCGATCATACGGCGGGATCGACGGGAGGTTCCCGGGCCCGAGGGCCACGCAAGAAACGGGAATTGGTCCTGTCGTCACGGCACCGCACCCCTGCGACGAGGAGGCGGCCCGTATGCCGATTTTTCCTTCCGGCAGGTCCGACCCCCCGGATCGTTTCGGTACCGGAGGTGGAATACGGAATATTTAAATATTATTGATACGGAAGTAATGATTGCCTCCGGGTATGCGGGGCTCTCTCATCCGGCTGTCAACCGGGGATGGGGGGACCCCCGCGCATCTCGGTAACGATTCTCTCCTTCCACAATGAAGATATCTGTGTTTCTATGGGCTTTTTCTGTGCCGAAAAGTTAAACGTCGAGTCCATCTGACCGACTTTCGATCCTGAAACCGCCGCAACGGGCCGGGACCGCGCCGGTCCGTTCCTGCAGCCAAAATCTCTTATATCGCGAAGTTGAATCCTTCAATCGGGAGACCGGCGCGGTCCCGGGTACTCCGCAGCCGGGAAGACTTGAAGATGCAGCGAAGATCGATATGGGCGGTCGGGGCCATGCTCCTGATCGTGCTTGCCGGGACCACGCCGACGGCCGCCCTTGAGGGCTCTGCGGCCGACCCCGCAGGGATCGAGGAGACGACCCGGGACCTCTGCACCTTCGAGCGGGCGTTAGGGTCGGAAGAGCGAACTGCAGCGGCGACCTATATCGCCGGGGCGATGGAGGAACTCGGGCTCTCCGTCGGCACGGGGCGGTTCGCGTATATAAACTGCTACTTCGATCCGCCTCTTGCCCTCTCTTCGAACATCATCGGCGTCAGGGAAGGGGCGACCGACCGGATCGTCGTCGTCTCCGCGCACTACGACACCGCCATCCCGGAGACGCCCGGCGCCGACGACAACGCCGCGGGCGTGGCGACGATGCTCGAGGTCGCAAGGGTCCTCGGCGACACTCCCCTGAACCGGACGGTCTACTTCGTCGCCTTCGGCGGCGAGGAGACCGGGCTTGACGGGAGTACACGGTGGCTTGCCGACAACCCGGACCTCCGCGACCGGATAGAGGTCGCGGTGAACCTCGACTGCGTGGCCTCCGGGGACCGGCTCCTGGTCTCGGTGCTCCCCCAGCACCGGTGGGTCCTCGAAGCGCTCCCGCCGTCGGCTTGCATCGGGGAGGAGCCTGAACTGCCGTTTGATATTGCACGGGACGACGGGCACGCCTTCCGGGCCGCGGGGATACCGGTGCTCCGGGTCTACGAGCAGGATAGTCGTTCGGTTGTCCATACACCCGACGACCGGCCGGAGAGGCTCAACTACACCCTCGCCGCGGAGTGCGCGCGGATCGTCACCGGGGCGATTGTCGGGATCGACGCGGCCGACGAAGGGCCGGAGATAGCCATCCGGGTCGAGAACGGGACGGTTGTCCTGACGCCCCCGGGTAATGCGCCGGTCGAGACGATCGTGGACGGCATCAACCTCGGGGCGCTCCCGCCGGGGTCGGTCACCCTTCCGGAGGGCCAGCACGTCGTGCAGGCGGTCGCTTACGGCCCCGGCGGGGCGAAAACCGTTGCGACGGCCACGGGGGAGGGGGCGGAGATCGCGCCGCCGGCCGTATCGGGCGGTGGAATTACCATCCCCTGGGGGCCCGAACCGGACGACGATCTCCGGGGCGACTTCACCGTTGTGACCGTCCCCCTCTCTTACCGCCTCGACCGGCCGGAAGAGGTTGCCCGGGTCGACGGCTACCTCGACGGGATACGTATCCGGGACCTCGAAGACGGTTGGCCGGTGCTCCCGGGATGGGGGCCGCACTCCTTCACGATCGCGGCCTACGGGACCGACGGAGCGGTCCTCGGGGTCGACCGGGCCGACTTCTCGCTGCGGAACGCCCGGACGGTCGATCTCGACGGCGGACTCCTGCAGATCGACGAGACCGGCGGTATTGCCTGTTCTGCGTCGGCCCGCAACTACACCCGCAACTACAGCCCCGGCGAGGTCTACGGGATCACGGTGGGGTGCGACTACCGGGACACCGGGGATGCGTTCCTGCAGACGGTGGAGTTCCGCATGAACGGTCCCGGCGACCGGAACCTGGATCGTCGGTTCTTCGACGTTCCGCTCCTCAACGACACCCGGAGGGAGGAGATCGGGCTCTGGCTGGAACCGGACGGACCGGGGCTCTACCGCTGGAGCATCTCCTGCAGCGCGGGTGACGGAGAGGCCGCGGGGACCGGGGCTCTCGTCCTCCGCTGACCCGACAGCGGTTATACTCCCCTCTTCACCCGGACCGCGCAGGGGGACCGCCCGCCGACCGGAATCCTGATACGGAAGACTCTCCAATATCCTGAATATATGCCTAAAAAATTGGACATTCGAGAGGACCACCTCAGGATCCTCTCTCTCTTCACCCAGGGCTACGATCGCGAGATATACGTCCGGGAGGTCTGCAAATACCTCCCCATCAGCCGGGGAACGGTCCAGCTGGACCTCGAGTACCTTGAGGCGAAGCAGGTCCTTCACTCCGCCATCAAGGGCAAGACGCGGTTGTTCTCCCTGCAGCAGGGCGATCACGCACGGGACTTCTGCATCCTTGCAGAGGTCTACCGGAGGATCTGCTTCGAGGAGGAGAAACCCTTCGTCGCCGGGGTTCTCAACCGGATCGTCCCCCTGATCGAGGGGAGCGGTGCGGTCTTCGGGAGCCACGCTGAGGGGACCGCAGACGAGGGAGCCGATCTCGACCTATTCGTTGCCGGAAAATTCCGGGTGGAGGAGGTTGAGAAGATCGGGAAGACCTACGGCCTCGAGATCCACCTCACCGTCTACCCGCCGGAGGTCTTTGACCGCGATATCCATAAGGACCCCTTCCTCCGGGAAGTGCTCCGGAACCATGTGCTGATCAAAGGCGTCGAACACTTCGTCGAGAAGGCGGTGGAACGATAACCCGGTTTCTCCCGATTATTTCACTCCTATAGAGGGCAAGACGGGCGCGGGAGATCCCGGTTCGGGCCCCGGTTTCCGGTGAAGGGCACGGGCAGCCGTCACCGGAATACGTAGGAAGAATACCGGAACCCTGAGGGAGCGCTGGCGGAGGCGTTACAAAAAAGAGAGAACGACGGGCTCGCGACCGTTCCGGTCATCTCCCGACGACCACCGATGCGGCAATCTTCATTATTTCTTCTGCGGGGAGGCTGCCCGTCATGCAGAAGGAGGCGTTGTTCCAGTCCCACCGGAGCCGCCAGAGGGAGCCTTCCGAGCGGTCGTCGTTCTCGTAGACCAACCTGCCGACGATCCCGTTGCCCTGGGAGGTCCACTCTTTGTTTCCGGAGACCGTCGGGTCGGGGCACGGGGCGTCTGCAGACGAGAGCCTTGTGACCCGGAGGTCGCCGGCGGTGCCGTTGTAGATGAGCGTGACGCTGCCGTCGGGGTATCGGACGGCGTTTTCAAAGGTGTAGCCTTCGGGGAGGTAAGACGGTTCGGGGATATCGGGGCCGAAGACCTCGCGGGCTTCATCGAGCGTGCCCGCAGACTCCGGCGTGGCCGCCTCGGGTTCCGTGCCGGTGCACCCGGCAGCGATGATGAGGCAGAGAGCCAGAAAGAGGAGAGTATACTTCATAGCAGTTCCTCGGGAATCCTGTGCGGAGTTGTACGGCCGGACGCAGAGGAAAGTTGCTCCCCTGCGGGGGGCCGATGCCGGTATCCGCACGGAGGAGGATTTCGCCCGGGCCCATATATCTTTTCTGTGCCAAAAAGCTAATTCTCGGGCCGGTCAGGAGAGGCCGTGCTCATGGAAGCAGCCGGTGTAGCGCATGTCCGACCCCCGGATGTGGGTCGCCACCCACCCGCGGAGGAAGTTCATCACCTGGATCGAGAGGCCGAGCCTGCCTTCCTCAAACCCCTTCGCGAACTCGCCGACCTTCGCGACGAAGGCCTGGTGCTCGCGCCGGTGCGCGGCATAGTCGCCGTAGCCGAACTTCTGCATATACTGCTCTTCGGCCGAGAAGTGATACTGGGTGTAGGCGGCAAGGTCCGCGAGCACCTTCCCGAGGACTTCCTTTCCTCTCTTTTCCAGCATCGCGTCGTGAAGGGCGTTGATGAGCGATACGAGCCGCTGGTGCTGACCGTCAATCTCGCCGACGCCGACGGAGAGGTCGTCGGACCACTTCATGAATGCCATACAAAGGGATGGTGATTCCTTACGTATAATTAATTCGGTTTGTTACGAACATTGCCGGCGGAGAAGGAACCTGGCGGGTTCACGCCCGAAATCAGAGAGCGGAACATTTCCGGGTCACTCCCTCGTTCTACGATGCATTCAAAGGGGGACGTGGACTCCTTCCCTGCCGTCGCGGTGGGTTTTCACCGCACCTGTTGCAGGCACCGGCTTATCCGCGGAGCGGTACGGCACTCCCCGGGGGTCAACGGTATCGATCCCGGGTCCGATGTGCGGAATTCCGCGCTTCGTCCCGATCCGTTACCCGGAAAGGATATATTGTAAATTGTCAAAGTATATAGTGTCGCGCAAATAGGGCCGGGGACCATATGAAAGAGGACAGATATATAATTTTACTCGTCTTCATCCTGCTTGCTGCAGGAGTCGTCACGTCCGTTTCCGCGTTCCATGTAGAAGGCTACAGGGAACGGATCTCCGTGAACCCGGATTCGCTCACGACGCAGGAAGACGTGACCCTATCCACCGTCATCCGGTTCGAGTACCTGAACGGCTCGACGTTCCCGAAAGACCATACCGTTCGCTGCCGGAGCGATCTGGAAAAAGTACGGTGGACGTATGAAGTCATTGTTGACGGCGATATACGGCTCAGAGAGACGGCCAAGGACCCTTCTTTCATCATCCCCGGTTTTTCGCTCTCGTACAGTGAGTATGCGGGCCAGTCGATGAAGATCAACCTGACCGTCGAAGGGAAGGTGCCGGAAAAACCGGTCGGCACAGAGATCACGCTGCTCAAGGTCTGGCAGGTGGACCCGACGGGCTCTCCTCTTCCCGAAAGCCACTACACCCACCTGAAAGAAGGTACGATTACAAAGAAGTACGTGCCGCCGACACCGGAGCCCACGTTCACGCCCACGCCCGCCCCTACAATCCTCTCCATATCGTCGGTGCCGGAAGGGGCACTCGTGATTGTAGACGACAGGGTGGAGGGGACCACCCCGTACACCCTCAGGGATATCGCGGCGGGCGAGCATATCGTCGCCGTCAACCTTACCGGCTACCACACCTGGTCGTCGAGCATCGACGTGGAGGGGAGCAAAACGACCAGGATCTCGGCCATCCTCCAGCCGGTCCCGAAAGAAGAGGGAATCCCGGTCATCGGCGGGATCATCGAGGGGGTCTCCGGCTTCTTCGGCGGCATCGCCGAGTTCATCACCGGGTTCTTCTCCGGAGGGGGTGAACACACGGAGGGGGATATGGATGAGAGGCTTGCGAAGCTTGCGGAACTCGAAGCCGAGGACGATTAGGGCTGATACGCAGGGGACGCCCGGTGCGTCGTGAGACGCAGGCGTCCCATGCTTCCTCCGTCCGGGACCCGGCGGCACGCAAGATATAATCCCTTGAGATCTTATATAACTCTATAGTGTGTTTTCGAAATTTCTATATTCTTGAAACGCCCATAATCTCATATGGCTGCGGTTCGCCTGCGAGAGAACGAAGAGGGGGTGTCGGTCATCGTCGGCACGCTCCTGCTCATCCTGATCACCGTCACTGCAGCGGTCGGCCTCGCCATCATGATCTCGGAGTTCCAGAAGGAGGATATGGAGCGGCAGAGCCATATCCGGAGCGTAGAGAACGAGAACCTGAGCCTGCCGTATATCGATCCTACGAACAACAAGACGTTCTGGAAGGACTACAATACTACCATGGACTATTCCGGGAACTGGAGCACGCTCAACCTTACCATCCAGAATATGAATATCGTGGACTCGTACGTGACCGCCATCAGCGTAAACGGCAGGTACGTTAAGAACTACACCTACAACGAGACGCCGTACGACCTGAACCAGTCCAAGCGGCTCCTGATCCCGGCGAGGAAGAGCAGAGAGGTGCAGGTCAACTTTACTTCGAACTTTGACGAACCTTTCTTCGTCGGCACCGGCGAAGCCCTCAATATTCGGGTGATGACATCGCTCTACAATACCTTCGAGCGGACATTCCAGCAGCCGACGCCGGTCGTACACCTCGCCATCGAGACCGAGAACCTCGGGTTCGTCGACCGCGACCTTTTAGTGCTTGATGGGTCCGATTCCTTCGACGACGGGGCCATTACGAAGTGGAACTGGACAATTGAAGACGGATCAAGGACC
>NZ_DANC01000019.1:15548-15873 GCF_002499755.1 Methanoculleus sp. UBA291
TCAATCTCACCGTGACCGACGATACGGGCATGACCGGACCGTCGGGTTACGTCTTTGTTCCCGCCAACCCGATGTTCAACCCGGCGGTCAACCTGCAGGTGACAAAGGTTCCGACGGCTCCCGCTGGAGAGATGAACGCAACGGTGCGCGACATCAACGGGGCGCCGGTGGAGGGCGTCGTGGTTAACTTCGTCAGGATCGACGGCGATCTGAACATGACGCGCTGGGCGAATACGACCGATGAATACGGCAACGCACGTTCTACGTGGGAGAGCGGGAACGGAACGATACGCGTCGTCGCGGCGAAGATCCCGCCCGTGGATAA
>NZ_DANC01000019.1:16077-29606 GCF_002499755.1 Methanoculleus sp. UBA291
CAACTTCTTCCCGCTCAGTCCCGGCCTTTGAGGGGCTCCAGAAGCGCACCGATCAGGAGGTCCCGCCCGTACACCGAGACGACGACCCGACACTTTGTCCCTGGGTGATGGAAGAAGTGGCGAACCCGCACCCTGCGGTACTCGAACTCCTTTCTTTCAGGTTTCTCGTCTCATCGAACCCTAACTCGTGAGAATACATTACCCAATGAGTATCTGTGGGGGTTTCCCATCCCTGAACTGGATGCACTTCCGTCGGGGGAAAGTTCCCGGACGATCGAATCGGGAACCCGGTGTCAAACGAGGGGAGGTACCGCCGGTTCCTGGAAGGGTTATCTATAGCACCCAACCTCAGCCCGGGCGAGGTCGGCTTGGGTGATGGCTGCTCTGGTGAAACGGTTGGAAAGGGCATCTTGAAGTTATCGTCCGCGCTCCCGTTCGAGGATACGGCAGAGTTCCCGCCGGAGCTCCGGAACGCGGTTGACGACGGTTCGCCAGACAAGCAGCGTGTCGACGCCGAAATACGTATGGATTAGTTTATCCCGCATTCCGGCCATTTCACGCCAGGGAATGCCGGGATACTCTGTCCGGACGGACAAAGGGATACGTTTTGCCGCCTCACCGATGATCTCGAACTTCCTGATGACGGCGCTCCGGGTCCTGTCGTCGTGAAGGAATTCATCGTAGGTCATGACAGCGGTGAATTCCTCGATCTTCTCAAGGGCAGCAGAGAGATCCAGGAGGTAGAGGATCTGCGATCTCATGCGACAAGGAGGTCTCTGGTAACCTGTCCGCGGATCTCCGGCCGAAGTGCCGCCTCCGGCACGACATCCACGCCGGACCCGAGTTTTTCTTCGAGGTATTGTGATAGTCCGACGAAATCAAAGAGATCTGCACCGGAACCGAACTCTACGAGTACATCAATATCGCTGTCCTCACCTTGTTCTTCGCGGGCATACGATCCGAAGAGGGCGATGCGCTCGACATGATACCGCTCCTTGAGCTCGCCTTTCAAAGATCGGAGGATGTCGAGGACTTCGTTACGGGTTTTCATGTGCGTTACACCCCTGCTGTACGTTCCATTTCGCTGCTGGATCGCTTTAATCTATTGTTCACTACGGGGACTGCCCGGACCTCGACGTCCACATGATCCCGACGGCACTTCCTGAAGATCGGTGCCGCACCCGAAGACCATAGGTCTTCCCATGCCCGGGTTCTTCGTACCCGGACAAGGGCTTACACTCCCGCATCCCGGCCGGCAGGGAAAGCCGCATCACATTCCGGCGCCTAGAACCATTCTTTTTACAACAAAGAAGGTTCCGGATGAACCATGGAGAGAAATAGAATCGGCACGTTCATATAATGGAACATGATACCAGCATAACAGTCGCATACTTACCGTACCCTATAAATAGGGTACCTACGATTATGCCGTAAACCCACCGGAGGCCCTGACGTATGGATGAATTTGACGGAGTTCTTGTAATGCTGATGGCGGCAGGGGGTCGAATCGCGGGCCGGACGACGATCCAGAAACTGGGATATTTTTCGACGATCCCGGAGGTCATCCAGGCACACTACCGCCCGCACTACTACGGCCCCTACAGTGCAGACATCGCCGGCGCGATCCAGGCCCTCGTCTCCTACGGCTTCATTGAGGAGAGAGTGGAGATGCCCGACGCCCCCGGGTCTGCATCGACGCCCGACTGGAAGCGCTACACCTACAGTCTCACGGGTGACGGCGAGAAGCTGGTTCGGCGATTGAAAGAAGAGCACCCCTCAGAAGCCCTGGAGATAGAAGAGATCGTCGGCGTATGCAGGGATACCGCGAACCTCGACTCCAGGGTGCTCTCCTGGGCTGCGAAGGTCCACTATATCCGGACGCGGGAGAAGCGGGATATGCCTCACGACGAGATCCGGGAGATTGCCAGAACCCTGAACTGGGACCTCACGGAGGAGCAGATCGGGAGGGGGGTGGCCCTCCTCAAAAACCTTCATTTTGCGTGACCGGGTGAGTTTGCACGCTTACCTATAAGGCTCATATCCGGGACCCGCTTTACGGGTATATCGGGCTGACCGGGGATGAACTGCGTCTTCTGGATACCCGGCCGCTCCAGAGGCTGCGGCGGATCAAGCAACTTGCCAACGCACACCTGGTCTATCCGGCCGCATGCCACACCCGCTTCGAGCACTCCCTCGGCGTCCTGCAGACCGCCACTCTCATGGCACGGCACCTACAGATCGAGGGCAACGACCTTACGGCCCTTCGTTATGCCGCCCTGCTCCATGACGTCGGCCACGGGCCGTTTTCTCACGTCTTCGAGGCACCCCTTCAGGAGATCAACGAAAAAGATGCTACGCATGAGGAGATCACGTGCCGTATCATCAGGGAGGATGAAGAGGTCAACGCAGTCCTCGGTGAAGCGACCGATGACGTCGCCGCCATCCTCTCTCTGGACCGAAACGGTATCCTTCACCAGATCATCTCGGGAAACATTGACGCCGACAAGATGGACTACCTCCGGCGGGACTCCTACCATACCGGCGTGGCCTACGGGAACTTCGACCTCGAACGTGTTCTCCACACCCTCAGGAAGACCCGGAAGACCCGGGAGAGGCAACGCGAGGATCTCGTCATTCATGAAAAGGGTATAGATGCTATCGAAAGTTTCAGGCTGGCCCGGTTCCTGATGCACGCCCAGGTCTATTATCATCACACCAACGTCGTGGCAAACGGGATGCTCCAGCGGGCGATCAAGGTTGCCATCCGCGACCATGTCGTGGATGCGGAGAAGATCCGGATAGGAAGGGATGACTTCCTTGAGAACTACCTCGCTCTTGACGATGCGCGGCTGCTTGCACGGATACTCAGGCAACCGGAAAGCACCGCAGCGGACCTCGTCACGAGACTGGAGAGGAGGGACCTCTTCAAACGGGGGTATGAGTCCAACGTCCCGCAGGAGGAGGATTACCTCCTCCGATACCACCTCGGGACAAAGTTCACCCCGGAACGGGCGCAGGCGATTGAAGAGGCGGTGGCCGGGGAATGCGGGTGCAGTCCCGACTGTATCATCGCCGACCTGGTGAAGATCGAGAATTCACTCTTCAAGTCGGCTTCCACTCTCCTTGAGGAGGACAAATTCCCGTTCCTGATCGAGAGGAGGGACGGGACGGTCAAAGAGATCGACTCGTTCTCCACCCTCACCTATACCGGCGAGCCCCGGACGACCTTCTACCTCTTCTGCCCGGAGGAGTACCGGCAGACCGTGCAGGGGTGTGCCGGGGAGATCATCGCCGGGATGAACGAGTAGAAAGCGTGAACCGGAACGCTACCCGGCTATTCCGGTCATGGTTACGCGCTCGATAGTTTTGAGGCAACGTCTCAGATTCTCTGTAATCTGCCCGATCGTTCCTTTTGCACGGCCAAATACCTTCCACCGACGGACGGGGGCGCCCGCAGGTTCTACGTCGAGTGCATGCCGACGAGAAACGCGAGGAAGAAGATCGTGAGCACGGCGTTCATCGCCAGCGTCATGACGATCGTCGTTATTGAGACGCGGGCCGGGACCCTGCGTTCTCTCCTCCGGAAGAGGTAGTAGAAGGAGACGAGGGAGGCGGTTATGAGGGCCGTTACGGCGGTCCCCAGCCCCACGCCGACCATGCTTCCTATGATCTCACCCCCCGCCCCGGGTGCGCCGAGCCCGGCGATGAACCCGGTGGCGGACGCTTCGAGCACCGGCAGGAAGAAGAGCAGCGGGCAGAGGGAGGCGTTCACGACGAAGAGGTAACTCCCGCCCATGAGGATCGACCCGATATTTAAAGGGGGCGCTAAATTACCGATCTTCATCAGCGGGGTCCGTGGCCGGGACCGTCGCACGGGGGTATCCCCGATGCCAGTGATCACTGAAGTTTTTCATTCAAAATACGCTTCGTGCGCCGGAAAGCCGCCAGATGAGTTTCAAGCGTTGCGGGGTCGAGTTTGCCCAACACTTCAAAGGAACGCTTGCCCTTCCGATAGGCGTTCTGACATCTGCGCGTCGCACGTTTCAGGCTCTCCTGAACCTCCTGCCGACTGCGTTGCTCAAGGTTATCAAGCGGCGGCAAAGCGGATTCTTGAAGATTGTGACCATAATGTTGCCGGAGGGTGTCACGGTCGCTTACAATCCACGTCTCCATGCACGTTGCCATGAACAACACCTGCCGGTCATCGCTACCGTCCGGCTGTTCCCGGTTGTCACGTCTCCTGAGATGATCCCAGGTCCTTTCCTGGTCGTCAAGCGGATCTTCACTATCAATCAGCATAGCGACGTAATCGGCATTGCTTTGTTCGTGTGCTGTTTTGAAGTCGTCATACACCGCATCGCGGCCGCCACATGAAACGAATCGCGGCATCCTCCCTGAAAAACCCGCCGATTCCATCAACTGCCTGAACCCCTGACGACACAGAATGTGCAGGTCCTTCGAATCACCCCCTCCTTCCAGGTATATTTTTGCCGTCATCAACGGGTTCCTCCAATCTCTCCTTTGAGCCAGAGTTCCCCCAGACGGTACTTCTTCAACCATCCGGCAAGCTCCTTGCTGCTAAGCCGTTGCATCTCGGTTTGATTATTCTTCTTTTCACAGACGATAACGGATTCGGGAACCTCCGTCAGAGCACTCACCAGGATATCCGAATGCGTCGTCACAATGAGCTGGCAGCGTTCCGATGCCGATATCATCAGTTTTACAAGATACGGCAGGACGTCGGGATGCAAGCCCAACTCCGGCTCCTCTATGCAGACCAGCGGCGGCGGGTTCGGGTGGCAGAGGATTGCCAGCATACACAGGTATCGTAATGTGCCGTCGGAGAGTCGGGTTGCCGGGATTGTGAACGTTCCTTCTTTCAGGAAAAGTTGAACTCCGCCCCCTTCTACCTGTTCATAAAAGCCGTTAATCTCTGGATAGAGGTAATTCAGCGCCTCGAGGATATCGTGCTCGGCAGAGGGACGGAGTGAGTTTAAGACGAGGGGTAGATTTTCGCATGTCTCCAGCAGGTAGTCATTCGGGAGATCGGCCTTCTGCGATTTTCGCGGAGCAGTATAACGTCCGAAGGACCATTCCCGGTAAAGACGAAATTTTCCGTAAGTTTCTGTTAAGTAGGCAAGTACAGGATAGCGCTCAGGGTCCTTGACCTGCGAAAGGATAGATTCTTCAGGATCTATCCTATCTCTCGGCAGTTGTCGTTCTTCACCATCTCCCGGTCCCGAATTTCTCGCTTCATAATTTGATGTATCCTTCAACAAAATATGCCCCTTCTCATTCCGATAATAGTAGTATGGCTCGGCAAAACCCGGGTATGGTTCCGCGTTTCCAATCTGCTCGGTCTTTACCTCAAATCGCCGGCCATGCTCGACAAAAGAAAACTTATGCCGGAGCGGCATGCCGGGGCTAACCGGGTTATGGATGATGACTTCGATGGAAGCCGTGGGGTTCTTCGTACCTTTCCACAACCAGTCGCTCACACCCCCGGCCTCTTTAACCGGTGCGGACAGATCTTTTGGTGCCGCCCGTAACAGACTTATCGCTTCGAGGAGGTTGGATTTTCCGGAACCGTTGGGACCGATCAGCACATTCAGGGGCCCGAGCGGAAGCGGTTTGGTATCCGGTCCGAACGATAGTATGTTCTTTAGATGAATTTTTTCCAGTATGGGCTTATTCATGATCGAGACCTTCCTTCTCTTGAATCATCATTCTTACGTATCTTCGGCGTATTTGCATTCGCCGGTTCCTTTCATTCCGTTATCGAGGAGCTCGATATCCCCCGTTAATTTTCCGGGGCACCTTCAACTTCCATTCTGGTATAGAATTTACCTTCCCTTATTTCGTCTATTTCTTGTAGCGCTTTGCTCTTCTTCCCCGGCCTATCCTGTTTAAACGTACGCTCTATTCCTTTACTGATCGACTCATCTCCCCGCCGATGCGCAAGAATCTCCTTATACAGGTTATCGGATACTTCTATCGTTTGCATGTACATGGTGTCTACCATCCGCGGGATATACCTTGTGCAGGAGGTGTGAACAGGAACATGACCCGAATGTTTAGGTCATGGTTACGCGCTCGATTGTTTCGGGGAACGTCCCGGACCTCGCCGCCCCTACGTCGAGTGCATGCCGACGAGAAACGCGAGGAAGAAGATCGTGAGCACGGCGTTCATCGCCAGCGTCATGGCGACCGTAACTATCGCGACGCGGGCCGGGACCCTGCGTTCTCTCCCCTGGAAGAGATAGTAGAAGGAGACGAGGGAGGCGGTTATGAGGGCTGTTACGGCGGTCCCCAGCCCCACGCCGACCATGCTTCCTATGATCTCACCCCCCGCCCCGGGTGCGTTGAACCCGGAGATGTATCCGGTGGCGGTCGCTTCGAGCACCAGCAGAAAGAAGAGCAGCGGGCAGAGGGAGGCGTTCACGGCGATGTTCGCGGCAACGAAGACGGGGAGGGAGAGAGGCTTCATGCCTCCTGTCCGTTGCCGTTTTCGGGTGCTGCATGGGCGACCAGCGCCGCAATGTCGTCGTCGGTGATCTCGGCGCCGCTCCTGACCTGGGCCATGATCTCGTCTTTATCTTTATAATATGCCCGGATGAAGCCGAGCACCGTTTTATATTCCCGGATATGCTGCTCCTGCATCCAGAGGAGGAGGGCGGTGCGGTCGTCCATCTCCTGCCTGAGGGCTTCGAGGGAGATGCCGAACAGGTCGCGGATCTTGTCGAAGAGGTAACTTCGGCCCATGAACCGGAACTCGTCCGAGGCGGGCTGCCACCGGAAGACGGTGTTGGTGACGAGGTCGCCCTTCTCGCGGTCGATCTCGAGGATCTCGACGATAGCGGTGATCCTCCTGACGTTCCGCTCGCCCTTCCGGATCTGCATGGGGAAGATGACGGCGTCGAGGTTGGCGAGGAGGCTTCTCGGGAGGTTCATCGGGCTTGATTCTACACGGGCGAGGAGTTCGTCCATCGAGCCTGCGTGGATGGTGCCCATCGCCGCGTGGCCGACGGCGATCGCCTGGAAGAGAGTGAAGGCTTCTTCGCCGCGGACCTCGCCGACGATGATGAACTCCGGCCGCTGCCGGAGTGCCGCGATGAGGAGGTCATAGAGCGAGATGTCGCCCGGAGCCTTGCGGCCGCCGCCGCCGACGCCGGACGGCGCGCCCCCGGTGTCGCCGGTGCCGAACCCCGCCCGCGTGACCGATTGCAGCCAGTTGGGGTGCATCAGGTTCAGTTCGGTGGTGTCTTCAATGGAGACGATCTTGTACTCCGTCGGGATGAACCCGCAGAGGGCGTTTAAGAAGGTGGTCTTGCCGCTCGCGGTTCCTCCGGAGATGAGGAGGGAGCGCTTGTACTCCATCAGTATCCAGAGATAGGCGAGCTGCCGGGCGTCGACGGTCCCGTAGTCCATCATCTCGATGGGGGAGATCGGGTTCGACCGGAACTTCCGGATGGTGAAGGTCGACCCTTTGCGGGTGACCTCGCCGCCGAGTGTGAGGTTGCCCCGGCTCCCGTCGGGGAGGGTGATGTCGCGGATGGGCTGGAGGAGGGAGATGTGCCGCCCGCTGATCTGGGCGAGTTTGAGGACGAAGTTGTTCAGTTCGAGGTCGCCGAACCGGACGTTGGTCTGGATCGGCCCGTAGGTCCGGTGCTGGACGTAGAGGTCCAGGTTCGCGCCGTTGCAGCTGATATCTTCGATGTAGCGGTCCTTCATCATGGTGTCGATCTTGCTGTAGCCGATGTACTCCTTCTTGAGATGGAAGTAGATCCGGTCGCGCTGTTCGTCGGTGAACTTGAAACCGAGGATGGTGATGATCGAGAGGAAGCGCTCTTTCAAGTACTCTTCGCGGCGCTCCGCCGAGAGGAGGCCGATGTCGGTGCCGATCATCTTCTCGAACGCCTTCTTGATGAGGCCGAGGTAGTGCTCTTCGCCCTCGGAGAGGGACGGTTCGACGACGCGGTAGGAGAGCGCTCGCGCCTCCCGGTCGTATTCGATGTGGACGTACTGGTAGGGGGGGTCAACGGGGTAGGTGATGCGGACGTCCTTGAGGGAGCCGGTGAGGGAAGGTTCGCCGGTATCCCCGACGAAGAAGTCGGGGGACGTGAGCTCCGGCTCCTTCTCGGGAGCGAAGAGGGCGAGGACTTTTTCAAGGGCGGGGTAGCGGGCGGCGAGGGGGGCGAGCCGGGACTGGAGAGCAGCGAAGAGGTCGCCGGGCTCGGGGAAGCGGGAGAGGAGTTTTGCAAGGCCGGGGATGCGGGCGAGCCGGGAGGGGGCGCTGCCGGTCTCCGGGCGGCGGGAGAGGATGTCCTCCATGGAGGCGAGGCGGACGGGTTTTTCGGGACGGTCCGGGAGGCCGGGGCCCTCTTCCTCCGGGGGGAGGGCGGCAGGATCGCCGTTACCCCGGGGGCGCGGGCGGGGCTCTGCCGGGAAAGGATAGGAGAGACCGCCGGCGGAGATATCACGGACGCCGGAAGGACGCGGGGGGGCGTCGTCGCCGGGGTCATCCGCCTCCGGGGGGAGGGCGTAGGAGAGGCCGCCGGCGGAGATATCACGGACGCCGGGACGACGCAGGAGGTCGTCGTCGCCGGGATCGTCCGTCTCCGGGGGGAGGGCGGCGGGATCGCCGCTACCTCTGCCGGTGGTCTCCGGGAGGGGGGATTCAGGGTCTTCGGGAGGGCGCAGCAGGGCGTCCAGGGGGCTGTCGCCGTTGCCGGGGCTTTTCCCGGACGCCGCGCGGAGGTCGGGCTCCCGGATGCCGTGAGCTCGCCGGAGGGTATCGCCGGGGCCGTCGTCCACGATCTCCGGTTCTTTCTTCGTTCTCAGGGGGGGTTCGGCGGGTCCTTTCAGATCAACCATGGTGATATCTCCGGAGCAGGACTCGCGCCGTAGGATTGAACTGAAAAATAATTCCTATGAGAATGAAGGCTGCGGCGAGTCCATCCGATATTTTGAGAGTGCCGGAGTTCCCGTAAGCACGGTGCGCCGGGCAGGGGAGCGGGGATGCGAGGCCCCGCGGGGGATGTGGTCGGGTGCCGGATATATGATTTTCGCCGCTCCCGACCGCCCGCTCCGGGAAAAACTGTGCGGAGCCTGCGGTCGGGACGGCCACGGCCGATTTTTCCGTTGTCCTGCCGGGGATGATCCGTCCCCGGAGGGAGGGTGACGGGAACGCCGTGCAGGCCGGGAGCGATTTGCGGCTCCGTTCCTTTCGTCCATACCAGAAGCGTCCTGACAGGTCCTTTCAGGTCAACCATAGCGATACCTCCGGAGAAGAATCCGCGCCGTCAGATTGATCAGGAAAACAACCCCGATGAGAATGAAGGCTGCAGCGAATCCGTCCGATAGTTTGACGACGTTGGAGTTCTCGTAAGCATGGTACACCGCGTAGGGGAGCGTGCCCACGAGGTCCTGTAAGGGGTATAGTTTGATGCCAAATATGAGATTTTCGTTGCTTTTGATTGCCAGTTCCGGAAAGAACTGCGTGTAGCCCGCGGTCAGGATGACCACGGCTGATTCTTCCGCCGCCCTGCCGAAACCGAGGATGATCCCGGTCAAAATGCCGGAGATCACTGTGGGGATGGTGACGTTCCGGATAGTCTGCCATTTCGTTGCCCCGAGAGCGTAACTCCCTTCCTCCAGGCTCTTTGGCACTGTCGCGATTGCATCCTCGATAGCACGTTCGATGACCGGAAGAATAAGTATCGCGAGCGCGATTGAACCGGAGATCAACGAGAAGCCCCCGGTGTATGCACGCATGTAGTAGACCAGGATCATCAGACCAACGATACCCAGTACGATGGAAGGGGTGCCGGAGAGCACCTCGATCAGGAACCGCAACAGCCGCGTGAACCTGTTGTCCGGGGCGTATCGCTGCAGATAGATCGCCGTCCCGAGAGCAAGGGGAGTTGCGATCAGGGTTGAGCAGACGGAGATGATGAGCGTCCCGACGACTGCATTCCCTATCGCGCCGCCGAGACCGGGAGATGCGGATTCAGGGGTGATGAGGAAGTACAGGCTGAGCGAAGGGAGCGCCTCGATGGTAACGGTGCCGAGGATCAGGAAGAGCACGAGCACCGAGAGCACTGTTGCCGCCGTGCAAAACAGCTTGAAAAACAGTTCTTCTGCTTTTCGCATCGTTCTTGTTGCCACTACATCATCTCCTGCTCTGCCTCAATCTTTTTTCGACGAACCGGATCAGCCCGACGAAGACAATCTCAAGACAGAAGAGCACGGCCGCTATCCCGAACAACGCGCTTCGCGCTTCGTCCACCGACACCCAGTAGCCGATATCGTTGAGGATCTTCGACGTCATTGCATACCCTGTGTCCAGGATGGAGACGGGGAACCGGGACGTATTGCCGATCAGCATGACCACGGCCATCGTCTCCCCCATCGCACGCATCAGCCCGAGGATGATGCCGGTCAGTATCCCCGGGGCCGCGATGGGGATGACCACCATCCGGGTGGTCTCCCACCGGGTGGCGCCCAACGCGAGCGATCCTTCCCGGTACTCGCGCGGGACGGAGCGCATCGCTTCCTGTGCAAGCGCCGTGACGGTCGGCAGGATCATGACGGCAAGCACGGACGCGGCAAGCAGGATACCGGTCCCGCTCCCGGGGTTCGGGTCGCGGAAGATGGGGATGAAGCCGAGGGTTGCATCGATGAACGGGTCTATGTGGTAGCGAAAAATATTCTCAAGAACAAAATAGCCGAATATGCCGTAGACGACCGAGGGGATGCCGACGAGCAGCTCGATGAGCGGCCGTATCGTCTTCTCCAGCCATACCGGTGCCCATTCTGCAAGGAAGATCGCGGTGAATATGCCCAGGGGACAGGCGATGACCATCGTCACTGCGGTCAACACGATGGTGCCGACAAGGAAGACCAGGATACCGTACTCGCCGGTAGAGTAGTTCCAGGTCGTGCCGGTAAGAAATCCGACACCTTCTTTTTCGAATACAGGGGCAGCGGTGAGGAAGATAAATCCGAAGATCAGGAAAACAACGAGAGCGCTTACTGCTGCCGAAGACAGGAAGAACAATCGTGGAATGTCGTATGTCTGGCTCATAAAAAAGGTGGGTTTGGTGGTTCCGTCCCTCTATGCTTACACGAACTCAATGATGCTGAACATGCCAACTTCGTGGATCGAGTCGACCGCACCGGGGGACTGGGCGAAGTTGATGTAGTCCTTCACGATGGCGGACGGGTTGCCGTTGACGATGTAGTTGAGCGGGCGGGCGAGAGCCGAGACATATGAGTCATCATTGTCGTTGCCCTTCAGGCTCTCAAGGATGCTGTCTTTGGTGCACTCTTTGCCGTCGACATCCAGAGCCTTGTGGTTGCTGGTGACGTAGCCGTAGTCGATGAAGCCGAGGCGGATGTGATCCTTGTCACCGCCGGCGATGGCGGCTGCAACACCTGCGTTGCCGTTCACACCCTCTGCCCCGGTGTTGTCGAAGCTGTCACCGGGGTACTTCAGGTACTCCTTGGCAACAGTCTCCTCGGTTCCGGAGGCCTCAGAGCGCTGGTAGATGGTGACATCAACAGTTCCCGCACCAGCAGCAGCAGCGCCGGTTATGTTGCCGTCCGTAACAACTGCACCAACCGTTGCACTGTCATCGGTGATGGTCTGGTCATAGAGGGCCTTCAGACCTTCTTTGGTCACCCCTGTGAAGTCGTCGACATCGTCAGGTACAACGATTGCCACACCGGAGCCGCCGATCTGGTAGGTCTGGAGGTCGGGGTACTTTCCAAGTTCAGCGTCCTTAACAGCACGGGAAGCCGAGCCGATGTCGACAATGTTCATGCCGACGGAGGTGACCCCGGCGCCGGAGCCGCCGCCCTGGACGGTGATCTTCACGCCGGGCTTCTGGGCCATGAAGGCCTTGGCGAGGAGCTCGGAGGCGGGCTGGACGGTGGTCGAGCCTGCAATCAGCACCTCGGCGGAGGCGGAGCCACCGACGTCTCCAACGTTCGTCTGTTCGGCAACATCGGAACTGAAGGTACCCATGATGGTACCGACGGCGACCGCACCGACGACAGCGACGACGATCAGGACGAGGGTCGCGACGATCGGAGAGACCGCGTTCTCATTCATGTTCAGGAATTTCATGTTCCATCTCACCTTTGTTTTTGTAACACGCGGTGAAGCCTGCGAATGGTTCCAGGAAAATCTTCACCATCCATCCTGTTGGATCTGGTACTATATATTTCTGACGAATTTGATATAGCAAGAGCACAATAATATATATTTTTATATAGTGTCAATAAAAATGTCAGATAAAAATTCCCGGCGCCCCGGGAAGCGTTCCGGCGGCGGCGCCAGACCGTCCGGAGAGAAGGCGGCCGGGCAGCGTTCCGTCCCGAAAAAGAGGGTCATCTTCCGCGTTTCAGTCTGACCGAGGCAAAATAGAGGACGACGGCGATCCCCGCCGCCGGTGCCGCCGCGAAGGAGAGCGCGGAGGCCCCGTACCAGGGGACCGATCCCGCGGTGATGAGCGCGAGCGCGGAAAACGCGGCAAACGCCAGGAGGGGCCGACCATGGCCCCCGCGCGCTGGTAGGACGTTCGAGAGTACAGGAGGTTCGACGGGGGCGTGCCGGGACTCCGGGCTTGTTTGAAGAGACATGGGATCGGGGCATCATCTCTTTCGAGAGGGATATGCCTTTCCTCAGGGATCTCTATAGGGGTATAGAGTCTCCCGGGGGAGGTCAGGACGATTCGCGGAAGATCCTGCCCCGGGACGCGGCAAGCAGCGTGAGGAGGTGCGCCGGGTCCACTCCCTCGACGACGACCTCCTCTTCGGTGGAGGAGGGGGCGGGGGCCTTCTCTTCTAAACCGGACAATTTTAAAAGATATATTCCCAATCGGATGAACCAAATGCGATTTAAGAGGTTAATTGGAGAACATTTGCAGGACCTTGAGCAGAGTGAGAAAATAATCGCAGAAAAAATTGGTATATGCCGAAGCGATCTGATCATCGCGGTGGCGGAATATAAACCATTTGTACCATACATGATGAAACAAAGTCAGCTAAAAACAAATCCAGTATATATAATCGTTAATAATGATGCTGTGCCTTTCGAACAAATATTTGAAAGAAGTATTTACCACGATAGAGATCCGGAATTACCATTTGTTTTTATCAGGGGAAAGGAACAAAGGGAGAAGTTCCTCGCAGAATATAACCGAGTGCTCTGTTGAGCGAGCACGGTGAACGCGGCAAACGCCAGGAACGGCCGGCCAGGGCCCCCGGCGCGGGCAGGATGTTCGAGGGTGCGGGAGATTCGACGGGGGTGTCCCGGGACTCCGGGCTGGTTCGGGGAGGCATCGGGATCGGGGTATCAGATCCCCCGAGGGGTGATAGACCGCCCCGCTGGATCCCCCATAGGCCTATGGAGTTTTCGGGCGGCTGCCAGGTCCAGTTCACCGGCCGTCAGCTCCGGGAGGGAGGCGGGCCAATCATGAACCCCGCGGACCGGACGGAGGTCCCTCCATGATCTCCTCTGATAT
>NZ_DANC01000019.1:29792-42687 GCF_002499755.1 Methanoculleus sp. UBA291
TCTGATATCAGGTCGTCGCGGAGGCTCTGAACCGCAGATCTGAGCGGGGAAATATCGTCCCGGATCGTTCTCCAGATGATCGCCCTGTTGATCCCGAAATAGGCGTGGATCAATTTGTCACGCATACCGGCCATTTCACTCCAGGGAAGAGAAGGGTAACGTTCCCTGACCTGTCGGGGAACGCACTTTGTCGCCTCACCGATCACTTCCAGTGCCCGTGTGACCGCATAGACGGTCTTGTCGTCCCCGAAAAACTCCTCATACGACATACCCCGGGTGAAGATCTCGATCTTATCGACAGCATCAAGGATATCGTCCAGATAATCGAGGGTGCTTCGCTGGACTGTCATATATATATGACCTCTTTCTGAACACGGCGGCCGATATGAGGTTTGAGTGCACTTTTTTCGACCAGATCCACCGGTCTATCGAGAAGTTCGGAGAGGTACCGCTCGAGCCTGAGAAACCCGAAGATCCCCGGCACCTCGGAGAATTCGACGAGGATGTCCACGTCGCTTCCCTCGTGCTCCTCGCCGCGCCGACACGAGCCGAAGATTCCGATGGACCCGACGTGGTAGGCCTCCTTCAGGTACGCCTTTTTTTCTCGGAGAATGCCGATGATCCTCGCACACTCCCCGCCGGGTTGCAGGGTGACAGTATCCATTCCTGAGCGGGATATACGCTTTTCTCTCTAGTATAGATATCCCCGGATCTTTCCGGGTCCGAGATGCCCTCTACCGGCGTATTCTTGAAGCGGAGAAGGACGAATAAGCAGAAATATCCATCAAGTGTGCCGCCGCGAAGGCCGGGGATGCAGGGTGCGATGGTCTGCTATCATCCCCGGTACCCCGTACCGGTGAGCGCGGGGCGGTTGACCGGGCCCCCCCTTCACAGCACCGATAGAAGATCCTCGGAAACTCGTCGGATGGTTTTCTCATCTGTTCTTTCATATTTTCGCGGGCATCGTCCGACTGGGCAGGTTCCCGATGCATCCTTTCAGAAATGACCGGCAGGGGCGTCCGACACCTTCATTCTTGCGGCCGGAGGACCGGAATTATTCAGCACAGCAACCAGAGCACAAAAGATATGAGCATTCCTCCCGTCGTAATTGGTACGGAGCAGCAGCGAGACACGCCGCCGGGCGACCGTGGAGTTCGGTCGCCGAGAAAAGGGGTAGGGAAAGAATGAAAGTAAAAGACTGCATAAAGATGATCGAAGCGGACGGGTGGTACCTGGTGGCGACCCGGGGCAGTCACCGGCAGTACAAGCATCCATCAAAACTCGGCCGGATCACCATCGCCGGGCACCCGGCAGACGTTCTTGCACCGGGGACGCTGAACAGTGTTCTCAAACAGGCTGGACTTAAAATGAGGGACTAAAATGTATCGATTTCTTGTCATCGTCGAGCAGACCGACGGCAACTACTCGGCGTACTCCCCGGACCTTCCGGGGTGTGTGGCCACCGGGGCGACCCGTGAGGAAGCGGAAGAGCAGATGCACGAGGCGATCGAGCTCCACATCGAGGGGCTCCGGGAGGATGGGGCCCCGGTTCCCCGCTCGAGGTCTTCGGCCATCTATGTAGCGGTCGGTCGAGGGTAACTCCGGAGAATGGAGGCGCAGGAAGCGACGATGTGCGATTCTCTTCCCGGCGTGCTCGGCCCCCTCTGGACGCCGGGGGCATTCGATGACCGCATTGAAAGTGGTTGCCGTGCTTGGGAGTAGTTGAAGAGATCACCGAAGAGTTCTCTGATCCGGTCATACGGGAGAAGCTGTAGACGCAGAGATAGGTCATGAGCGCTTTCACGTCCGGGCCATACTGCACAGCGCGCTATGAGCATGAAAAACGGTGGGACGATTGACCCGTATCTTTTTCGTTTCTGGGATAATAGTTGCCTGTTCTAGTGGACGCTCTGCATACCCCCGGAGATTTTTCATACCAACGCTTCCGGGCGAACCCTTCTATTCCCTGCTCCATAAGATCGATGCAGGAGAGTGGCAGGATGAGTCTGCATGCGGAACTACTCGAAAAAAGGGACGAGATCCTCGAGATCGCAGCCAGACACGGCGGCCGATATGGGAGCTCCCGGTTCCCCGCTCGCGGTCTTCGGCCATCTATGTAGCAGTCGGTCGAGGGTAACTCCGGAAGAACGGTGGCTCCGGATGCGACGATTCGCGAGGAGCGTCGCGGGAGCACCGATATGTGCAATTCTCTTCCCGGCGCGTCGATCGGCAAAGGACCCGCGTCAACCGACAAGCCCCTCCCGTCAGGGAGGGGTAGTTGACGCCGGCAAAGATGAAACGTTGCCCCGATAACCCCGGGAGGGTCACAAATCGCGGCAATCAACCTGTTGAGATTGGGGCTGCAATCTCAGCCAGGGATGCCCTCGCCTCAGTGAGGAGAGCAGTCACACTAACTCGTCAACCGGCAACGAGTCACTGTATGAGACAGAGATCCATTTCAACATCGCAAGGTTGCGGATTGCAGAAGCGAGCCTCTCACGCTTCATCGGATCGTTCCATTTTCTTTTCCATGAGAGAACACTGTCGAATATCTCTTGTTCGGTAACCGATTGCCCGGGTTTCAAATACGCCAACTCTCGATATATGTAATATACCGTGGCGACTTCCTCCGCTTGCTCTGTATTCTTAATTCTGCTGAATAGATCAACGGTTTTCTCAATTTTCGGTTCAAGTTCGACCAGTTGACGCTCATATTTTTTCCGCACTTTCGGGTACTCGGGGCCAATTGAGATGACCACCATCCGACCGAGCTGTTTCTCGGCAATGAGGTTGCTGTTGGCAAAGAGATGAATTGTTCTTTTTACGTCTTCCGGGGAAAACGGTCCATAGTACCCCTTCTTAAATGTAAACTGAGTATTTACTCCCGTCTCCGTGATAATGTAGCAAATTTTTTGAAACATAGTTCGGCCTACCCTGACTGCATGAGCCTGCTGTCCGAGCCGATTCAATACTTCAAGGATTGCAATTTTTTCCGGCGTGAGTTCACTTTTCGTCTGGTTTACCTGATTGTAATCTTCAAGTAATACCTTCTGGGAGAGGAAATTTTCTTTTAATTCGTCGTGCGGAGTCCCGAACGGTGCATATATTTCAACAGGAATGTCTATCCGGGATAACTTTTGATACATTATCCGGCCAATAACACGCCATTCCTGGCCACCGTTTCCACACCCTAATGGCGGAAACGCTACCGATGTTACGCCCCATTCCCTGTATTTATTCACGAAAATATCCAGCCCTTTAACGATATCCTGGATACGTGATGGGGAACGCCAATGGTTTTTTGTTGGAAAATTTACAATAGAATTGCCGAATATGTCGGTATAGTGGTATGGAACACCGGGTTTGACCTGTAAATTCATGCACCTTCTAGTATAATCACGGTACATGTCCGGGTATTTCTGCTTGAAGAGAAGAGCGATTCCTTTCCCCATAACACCCACACAATTCACTGTGTTGACAAGCGTCTGTGCCTTGCTCTTCAGGACATCCCCAACCAGGACGGTTACCATATCAACTCCTCCCCCGTACTTGCCTATTGAAAAACATATCTCCATCTATGATTATCTCTCGATCAAATCCCACCTCAGATAGACATTTTTTAGAGGTACTACATGATACATATGCTCCATTTATGTGAACCGCGGCAACGATATTCGGTACTAATACTTCGGCGCACATAATACTTTTATGTCTCCTTTGTTCATGGGGATCTTCATGTGTCCAATATCTTGCATATATCATGTCTAAATCAAGTTTATCCATGGCCTCCGAAAGTGAGTAAAAAGATACCCAGTCACTTGCAGCATTGCCATCGGTTATCACGACACCCGGAAACTCTATCAATCTGTTTTCAAGTTTCAATATGCAGATGTCATCCGATCCGTTACACATCAACGTATACAACATTGGGTTCCTTGCATTAAGATAAAGATTCACGTAACTGTGAAGGGACAGACCATTGGGAACTTTTTTGTTAGCCCTGCGCCCCTGCACCTCACGATTTGCAACGGAAACGTGACGTAGCCGCATTGCCATATCGTATGACAGGATCCCATGCCTTAATACTGATGGGATATTTTCGATAGCGACAATATAATAGAGTTCCTTAATGAATTCGGACATCTCATTGGCCACTTTGACTTTGTTAAATTTAAATTAGTACACACTCGATTAACCCCCTTCCGCAGGAGCCCACCCCGCAAAATCCTTATACTTTCAGAAAAACCTCTGTGCACACTTCTGCTGTTTTCATCGAAGGATCCAGCGTCCTGATCGGCCATCTCGGGATCGTCGCCGGTGTCTTCGACACCCTGGCATCGACGTGTTCGATGACAGGCTGGTCGAGTGGTGTTGCACAGGGAACGCCGTTGGCGAACATGCGGTACGCGAGATAGTCGTCGAAATGATCCCGGTCAACTACCCCCGACGAGAGGAGGGGGCATGATGCCGGAAGTGGTATCATGCTCTTTAGAGGCTTCGCGATTCCACCTCTCCCCCGCGTGTGGGGGAGCGGACCGCAATAGGCCGGTTGACGGCGGCCCTGGCAGCAATGTCGCTGCACTGTGGTGTCGTTTGCGCAGGTGTATAGCCGTGATCCGCAGGAGAGGCTCCTGCTTCGTGCCTTCCGTAGCGCAACATATGTCTGTCGAGATTTCCCGGCATAAACCTTTTCCCTGCGAGGTGAAAGTGAACGGGGACACGCCGAGGGTCGATTCCTCCCCCGCCTTAAGGCGGGGGGCTCCTCGACCCACGATCCTGAAAAGAATGATATTCAGGTGTAATTAACGGTTTCAAGGATGACAGAAGGTAATTTTGGGGCATTCACTTCTTACCCCTGCCGGATTTCGTGGCTGCGTTGTTCGGGTTGAGCGGATTCGCTCTGTTATCCGTTGCAATCTTCCTTCCCCACGTCTCAGGGATTGATCGAGCTGGATTATCATATCATTGATCAATCATCCATTCGACTTCTACCGGCATCGGACACACTTCCGTGAGAGCACTATGACCGTTGGGACAATGAAATGCATTGTTGAGACTGCAGAGACATGATGCTCCCGGCCGTCTTCCACCGAAAGCGAAGGGACGGCGGTCCCCTCCGGGAATAGCGGATCACCTCCTTTGCGTTTCAGCCGGGCGGAGGCGCAGTATCTGGGGGCCGGACCGGCGACGTCGGGAGTTCGGAAAGGCACCAGTTCTTTCAGGGACGCTACATCCCCGGCCCGGACCCTCTTATAGACCTATTGTTTTTCCGGCCGCTGCAGGACTGCATACCCGAAGGCGGCGAGCGCCACGACGACGGCGGCGATGGAGACACCGTGAACGGCGAGGGAGTAGACCGCGCTCCGGACGACCCATGAAAATCCGCCGAGGACGTGGGTCGCGGCGACGAGCAGGAGGAGCACGACCCCGAACCCATAGAGACCGGTCGGGCGGAGCAGGCGGAGCGCCGCGAACGCCACGACGTAGTAGAAGAGCATCATGAAAAGCAGGTAGACGATCACGATATCGTTGGCCACGGCATACCGGACGAGCGGACTGAACTCCAGCCGGAGAAGTTCGTCCCTTCCCCCGGAGAAGATGAACGTCATGGAGTAGTCGAAGAGCACTGCAAGAGCCGGTATGCAGGCTACGATGCGATAATCCGCCATAACCCCCGATATTTCCACGTTACCCGCCCTCCTATGAAGATGTCCGGCCGGACCGGACCGGCACGGAAGAATCTGGCGCTCTTTGGCGCGCCGGAGGAGGTACGGTGGCACCCGTGACTATATAACGGTTCTTCCCGGGGCAAGGCAGGGCATCCCGGGAAAATGTGAATGCCGGGGCGTCCGTGCGATGGAAGTAAAAACGGCATAGAGATGATCGAAGTGGACGGGTAGGACACGGAAAAAATGTACGATTCTCTGTCATCGTTGAGCAGACCGACGGCAACGATCCTGCATACCCACGGCCTCATCTCTGGTGCGCGGCCGCGCCTGCCGACGCTCACCCCATGATATATCAAGGTGCAGACGGCACCGGTGCCCCCGTTCCGGTCGGAGAAACGGATGTATTCAACACCTCACTCCAGGGCGATTGTCCGGGCATGCAGAAACCATATCAAATGAAACCGCCATACTAGTGGGAAATGGAGTTTGAATGGGGGCTCATCACCCTTCCGGAGAACGCCGTCGTCGTGCTCGAAGAAGCGCTGGGCAGCACGAACGTCACCTACGCCCTGCAGCTTGCGGCGGGTGCGGCCGGGCAGGGGAAACGCGTCACCTACATCACCCCGCAGTACAGGGATGACGTCCGCACCCAGATGGATCTCTACCGGATCAAGTATTTCGACCGCTTCGAAATCGCCGAGTGCGCCAGGACCACCGCCGCCATCACGACGTCCTGCACGGGGGACTTCTGCGTCATCGACCAGTTCGCATCGTTCTGCCCCGACGCCGACCTTGCGAGACTCAAAACGACTCTTTGCGCCCTCATCGACGCCAGCAGGAACGGAAGAACCATCCTCCTGACCATGACGACCGGCATCCTCTCCGATCGTCACGAACAACTCATCCGCTCACTTGCAGACGGGGTCATCCAGTTCCTGGAGGTCAATGAAGGCGGGAAGATCAAGCGGTACCTCAACGTCCCGAAGATGAAAGGAGAACTCCCGCCGGAACGGATGGCGCCTTTCTCCGTCACGGAAGAGGGTATCCTCATCGACACCCGTGAACGCCACGGGTGATCCTTCACCCACCCATCGCAACCGCGGTCGTCCGGGCGGTCGTTGCCCCGACGGTCGCGCTGACGGCATAGGTCCCTTCCGTCGCACCGAGGGTGACCCTCACCGTGGCCTCCCCCTTCTCGTTGGTCTTCACCGTCTCCGGCTCGACGCTCCCGCCCAGGTCTATCCCGAACGTAACCGTCGTCCGGGACAGAGGATTGCCCTCGAGGTCGGTAGCCGAGACGACGATCGGCTCCTTCAGCGGCAGACCGACAAGCCCCTCCTGGTCGAATCCCGAGATAATCGTGACGTTCGCCTCGATCAACTCCTCGCCCGCACCAGCAGGGAGGAGCATCAGCAGAGAGGCCACGTAGCACCCCCCGACCAGGATCGTCGCGTGCTTCAGCCCGTAGCGCACATCCCCCTCCGAGATCTTGCCGATGATGAGGCCGCCGAGGAGGGCGTTGAGCATGATCAGGTGGAAGAAGCCCTGGGTAAAGTCGATCTCGGCGATCTCGGCGCCGCCGATGCCACCGAACCCCGAACTCCCCACATCGCTGAAGAAGGGGAGGAGTGAGGTGTTCAGGGTATAGGCGATGAAGAAGATGATTCCCTGCGCCATGTAGAAGATGGCGACGTACTGCCGCAGGTTTCCCTCCTTCTCCCGCTCGATCCCGAGAATGCCCCGCATATCCTCCGACGACTTGAGGATCAGGTCCGCCACCGAACCCCCGCTGTAGGACGCCTGGATGACGAGCTCGGTATACCTGGCGATCAGTTCGCTGTCGAGGTTCTTCGCCATCTGTTTCATCGCCTCCTCGAACGATTTCCCGAACTTCATGGAGTTCGCGCAAACCCGGACGTCGGTATCCAGCGCGCCGAGATCGGTCTTTGCAAGCTCCATGACCGACTTGATGGGGTCGAGCCCGCCCCGCATCATCTCCGAGAGCTTGAAGAGAAACTCCGTGTAGAGTTCCTCCTTCTTGCGCCGCCGCATCTTCTGGAGCGTGATGTCGAAACCGTAGGGGGTGATGGCGACGAGCGTTGCGATGATGAGGACATGGTCGATGCCTATCTTCTCCTCCTCTTCCTGCGGCTCCTCCACCTCCTCCGGCGTCAGTTCGACCCCCTGCTCCTCCGCCTCCTCCTGGCGGAGAAGTTCCTCGTAGGCCTTCTGCCGGTCGCTCTTCTGATCCCCTCCCCCGTCGTCTCCGCCGATCTGCGTCATCCCGGAGAGCAGCATCCCGGCAATGAAGAGCAGCGCCACCGCTACCGGGACCCCTATCGTGAAGTACTCCCGCTTCAGGTCGTAGCGGAGACGGAGACGCTCGATGAAGAGGGTAATGCCGCCGGGAAGGCTGCCGGATTTTGCGTGTTTTCGCTGGGACGCCATGGTAGATCAGGGATTTGTGGAGTATTTGACGCCGAGCATCAGCAGAAAGAGGACGTTGATGAGCGGCGTGCCGAGGTAGACCAGGAAGAAGAAGAGCTGGTCCGGGGTGAACGGACCGAGTTCCACCCCCAGTGCGCTGCTGATCACGATGCCGAGGACGGCGAGGGTGAGTGTCATCACGATGCCGCCGAGGTAGCCCTCGCCGAAGACGGAGAGCGACTCGACGAACTCCTTGTCCGTCTGCCGCCGGATCTCCATCAACTCCTTCGACTTGGACGCAAGATACCCGGCAAGGCCGCTACCCCCGTAGATGAGGTTCGTTAAGTCCATGCAGATGTTTCGGAAGATCTCGGAAGGCGTGGAGTTCACCATGCCGTTCATCGCCGTCACCGCATCCTCGCCGAGGATCTCGACGCGAAAGACGACTTTCCCGAACTCGCGCGAGATATGACCGTAATCTTCACGCGCAATCCTCCTGATGATATCGAGCGGCGTGGCGCCGGAGCTGGCCAGAATGGACATGAAGGCAAGCGCGTAAGGGAGGTTCTTCTCGATATCGATCTTCTTGTTCGAGATCTGGCTGGTGAGGTAGAAGGGAAAGCCGACCGCGACGACAACCGGAGCAAGGAAGGTGAGGGCGAAGATGTAGAGCAGGGCGCTCTCGGAGACGAAGGGGCTGAATGGGGCGAGGAATATGACAAGCGAGACGGCGAACATGACCATGGCTGCAAGCGCAGCCGTGACGGCGAGCAGAGAGAGAAACAGGCCGGGCGTCATCTCGAGATCGGCCTGATAGATCATCCGGGCTATATCCTCGTTTGGGCTTTTGTCGAGGTGCTTTCCGAGGCGGTAGCAGATCTGCTTGTACTTCTCGAACAGTTTTTCCGGGTCGAGAGGCGGCAGATGAAATCCTCCGGTCGAGTTTCGGAACGGTAAAAGCGACAATATGCGTTCACGATCAAACATGCAGAACCCCGGCACCCCGATTACAGGGAGTAATCAGCCTAGAGTATGGATTGGGAGGGATATAGATATTTCCAAATGAGTATATAGGAACTATTGGTTTCGTAAAGAACTATGTACCAAGGAAGGGGACCGGTCCCGGTTAGAGGACAACCCGTTTTCCCGGGCGGTACGCCGAACCGGCCCACCCATGCCCCGCGATATCGGGTCCGTACCGGACCCGGGGGCGGCCATCCGGCGCCAGTGTTTCGTCCGGGAAAGAAACCCGGCGCTCCGGCCCATTGTTCCAAAGCCGAACGCTCCCGTAGCCGCGATCCCGGAATTTAACGAGTAAACCCATAGATCAACCCGATGACATACGGAAATATTAAAATATAAGAAGAATAAATATTGTACTACATTGCCTTCCATATCAGGAATGGGCGGCAAATGCGAATAGGATATTCGTAACACGCGGTGAACCGGGACCGGGCAACTCAAATCTCCCCGGTTTCGGCACGGCAGCCGGACCGGATGATACTCTTTTCATAGGGAACTACTATTACAGTTCATCATGTCGCCGGGAAATATCTGTGGGTGCCGGCTTGGAAATAGTGTCGCCGCAGGTCCATCAGTCACGCTCGACCAGGACGACCTCACCGTTCTCTCCTCCGATGTCCGGGTCGCAATCCCCAAATCGCTCGATACCTGGTCGATGACTGTGTTTCGCCGTCCTGGGGGGAAGCATCGTCCGGGACCCTGTTTTCCTCTACGCGGGCGAGGCGCTCCTCGGTGCGACGTTCATGCTCTGGGGGCTCGCGGTGCGGGCGCGGAGGAGATGAAACTCCATCGGAGAACGTCCACCCGGTCTCCCGCCCGCTCACCGCTTCAGAATAAACCCCGGAACTGCTCCGCAAGGTCCATCGTCGCCGCTTCCCCGGGCGCGACCCAGGCGTAGTCCTCGTGTTCCGGACTGAGGCTGATCTCGGTTCTGTCGACATCGCAGGTCATGACCAGGTAGGCGACCCTCCTCGTCGGAAGGGCGAGTTCCCCGGCACCCGCGACGTGCCGGAGGGTGACCCGCATCCCGGTCTCTTCGCGGACCTCCCTCCAGAGGGCGCGGTCGAAAGTCTCCCCGGGATCGAGCGCCCCTCCGGGGAGGTCCCACTTTCCCGGGTTGATGGAGGCGGCAGCGGCACGTTTCAGGAGGAGGACCCTCCCCTCGTCGTCCCGGATGAGCGCCGAAACGGCAAGGTAGAACGGTTTTTCCGGCATACGACGACATAAGTCCTGCCGATACAAATACCTCCCCCACGGCAGAACCGTAAAGAGGTACCGGTGCCCATATTGATGGACGGGAGCGCCCCTCTCATGAGCGGTATGATCACGGATTTCCTGGTAGTCGCGGACCAGATATTCATCCTGGTTCTCCTGATCGCCGCCGGTTACATCGCCGTCGCCACGAAGATCGTGGACCCCCGGACCACCCGGGGGCTCTCCGGGCTTCTCATCAACATCACCATCCCTGCGCTGATCATCGCCTCCATGCAGGTGCCCTTCACCCCCGAACGCCTCGTCGGCGCCGAGACCCTGCTCCTCGCGACCGGAGCCCTCTACGTCTTCTCGTTCGCCCTCGCCTGGGCCGTCTCAAAAGCCATGCGAGTCCCGCCCGCGGAGGAAGGGGTTCTCCAGTTCGCCATCGTCTTCGGGAACGTGGGGTTCATGGGGTTCCCGGTCGCCCTGACGCTCTTCGGCCAGAGTTCCCTCTTCTACGTCGCCATCTTCAATCTCGTCTTCAACGTCCTCGTCTTCTCCGTCGGGATAGCGATGCTCGCCGGGGGAAGAGGAGAACGGTTCGACCCGAAACTCCTCGCGAATCCCGGAATCGCGGCCTCCGTCGCCGGGTTCCTCCTCTTCCTCGGCTCGGTGGAGATCCCCGGGCCCTTCATCGACGCAATCGACCTCCTCGGGGGGGTGACCACGCCGCTTGCGATGATCATCGTCGGGGCGATGCTTGCGACCTTCCCGGCCCGGGAGATGATCGGAGACTGGCGCGTCTGGACGGCGAGCGCCGTTCTCCTCCTCGGAATTCCCGTGGCCTACGTCTATCTCTTCTCCCCGATCTTTCCCGATCCCCTCATCAACGGCGTCATGATCGCGATGGCCGCGATGCCCGCCGCCGCAAACACCGTCATCTTCGCGGAGCAGTACGGCGCCGACTCACGGCTCGCGTCACAGATCGTCTTCGTCTCGACGATCGGGTCGCTCGTCACCATCCCGCTGATCACGACGATGCTGCTGTAGGCGAGAAAAGTTTTTACCCGTGAGGGTCCGAATCCCGGAAAAATGGAGGGAGACAGGATATGGCAGAGGCAATTCTGACCGGAGAAAAAGCGAAGTTCACCATCACCCGCACCTTCGATGCACCGCGTGACCTCGTATGGAAGGCATGGACGAGACCTGAGTACTTCAACCAGTGGTGGGGGCCCAGAACCTTCACCGCACCCGTCGTCAGGACGGACTTCCGCGTGGGCGGCAGGTACCTCTGGTGCATGCGCTCGCTCGAAGGCAAGGACTTCTGGAGCACGGGCGTCTTTCGCGAGATCGTAGAGCCCGCAAAGATCACCTACACCGATGCGTTCTCGGACGCGGACGGTAACGTTGTCCCGGCCTCGGCCTACGGGATGAGCGAAGACTGGCCGCAAGAGCTGCCGGTGACCGTGACGTTCGAAGAGCACGAGGGCGGGACGTTGATGACCCTGCAGGAGGACGGCGTCCCGGAGGGCGAGATGCTCGACATGGCCCGCGCTGGCTGGAACGAGTCACTCGACAAACTCGCCCGGGTGCTTGAGAAGGGAGAGGTCGATATGACGAAGACGAACCTCACCGCTGAACCCGGAAAACAGGAGATCGTCATAACCAGGGTCTTCGACGCGACCCGGGACCTCGTCTTCGGCACCTACATGGACCCGGAGTTGATACCCCGGTGGTGGGGGCCGAAAGACCTGACGACCACGATCGAGAAGATGGATGCAAGGCCGGGGGGTATCTGGCGCTTCGTCCAGCGCGACGCCGAGGGCAACGAGTACGGGTTCCACGGCGTGTTTCACGATATCGCGCCGCCCGAGCGGCTCATCTTCACCTTTGAGTACGAAGGCATACCTGGCCATGTGCTGCTCGAAACGATCACCCTGGAGGACGTGAACGGCAGAACAAAGATGACGGACAGAGCGGTCTTCCCGACGGTCGAAGACCGCGACGGGATGCTTCAGTCGGGTGAGGAGGGAATGACCGAGACCACGGACCGTTTCGCGGAACTGGTGGAGGAGAAGAAGAGAACGTAAGATTGAATATTGTGATAGGAACACTCATTTTTCTTACTTTTCATTAATTTTCGCTACTTTATTAAAACAACCATTCTAATATACCGGTATGAAATGGCACGAACATTGCAGGTTCATGGGGCTTGAGCGGGATTACTCCGTCGAAGAACTGGCAAAGTTCCACGGTCACCTGGGACCGTTCATCGTCCTCGGCTACCGGATGGGACGCCATGCACTCCACCGTCTCGGGAGCGATCCGTTTGCGCTGTCCGCAACGGTTTACTGCTCGGGAACGCCGCCGGAATCCTGTCTGGTAGACGGGGTGCAGATCGGAAGCGGATGCACCTTCGGGAAGAGAAATATCGACCTCGTCGTCTCTCCCCGCATCTGGGTCCAGTTCCGGCATGCCGACGGCCGGACGATCCTGCTCAAGCCCGGCCCGTACCGGGACCGTGCGGCGGAGTTCGACGGGCCGGACAGGGAGCTCGCTCTCGAGAATTTCGCCGAGGCGAT
>NZ_DANC01000055.1:0-41750 GCF_002499755.1 Methanoculleus sp. UBA291
GGGAGTGAGGAGGAGTGAAGGGGCAAATCAACAAAATCCGGTTAACATAATGGAGAAATTTAGCAAATAATATACCTCCCCGCGCCCCATAGCAAAGCGCAGACGCCATGAAGTTGATTACCGTTGCAGGCCCTCCGTCTTCAGGGAAGACCTCCGTGATTCTCAAAACCATTGCAGCTCTCGGACTACCCGGGGGGAGCGTGGGCGTCGTGAAGTTCGACTCGCTCACCTCCTTCGATCACCAGCGCTACGACGAACAGGGGATACCCAACCAGACCGCGTTCGCCGGCAAGATCTGTCCCGACCACTTCTTCGTCAGCAATGTTGAAGGGGCGGTCGAGTGGGGCATGAAGAAGGGGCTGTCGGTTCTCGTCACGGAGAGCGCAGGGCTCTGCAACCGGTGCTCGCCTTACGTGAACGGCATTCTGTCGGTCTGCGTGATCGACAACCTTTCCGGCGTCAATACCCCGAGGAAGATCGGGCCGATGCTGAAATACGCCGATATCGTCGTCGTCACCAAAGGGGATATCGTCTCTCAGGCGGAGCGTGAAGTCTTTGCCTTCAACGTCCACGAGGTCAATGCGGCGGCAATCGTTCTCTTCGTCAACGGCATTACCGGCCAGGGAGCGTTCATGCTCGCCCGCTACTGGCAGGACGCACTCGATATCCAGACGCTTCGCGACCGCAAACTCAGGTTCACCATGCCCGCCGCCATCTGCTCGTACTGCACCGGCGAGACCCTTATCGGGGAGCCGTATCAGATGGGGATGGTCAAAAGAGTGGGGTTTGACGACGCATGAATGCCCTCGGTTACGTTGCCGAGGTTTCGACCGTCCCAATCGGCGAGATCCTCCGCCGCTATCCTCTTGCAGTCGATTACCTTGCCAATATGCGACTCGCCGGGGTCGATGAGACCAAAACACTCCCCGAAATTCTGGAGGATGTCGATGAGGATATGCTTGAGGAGTTCGGGCTCGACCGTGAGGAGGTCATCTACCACTTCTGTGCATTCCTTGAGGCGTTTTCCCGGGCGAAGGGGTCGGATGAGGCGATCTCCTCCGTTACGATCCTCGGCGGACGGGACAAGACAGGAAGGCCGGAGATGGTCGAATTGACAATAACGCCCGGTGAGGTCGTCAGCATCGTCGGTCCCACCGGCTCGGGGAAGAGCAGACTGCTTGAAGATATAGAATGCCTCGCCCAGCGCGATACGCCGACCGCAAGGCAGATCCTCATCAACGGCTCGGTTCCCGATGCCGACAAAAGATTCGCCACCGGGGGCAAACTGGTGGCCCAGCTCTCGCAGAATATGAACTTCGTCATGGACTTAACCGTGCAGGAATTCCTGAAAATGCACGCAAAAAGCCGGATGATCCCCGATCCCGCCGCAGTTGTGGAGAAGTGTTTTGCGGTTGCCAACTCTCTTGCGGGCGAGAAATTTACGCTCGATACGAAAGTCACCCAGCTCTCCGGCGGGCAGTCGCGGTCGCTGATGATCGCCGATACCGCACTTCTGAGTTCATCCCCGATCATCCTTATCGACGAACTGGAAAATGCAGGAATCGACCGGCGGGAGGCGGTCAAGCTCCTTGTCGGCAACGAGAAGATCGTCCTCATGTCGACGCACGATCCGCTCCTCGCCCTCCGCGCAGACAAACGGATCGTCATCAGAAACGGCGGCATTGCAAAAGTGATTGAAACGACGGCGGAAGAAGAAGAGACGCTGCATAAAATCGAGGCGATCGACTCCGTCCTCCTCGATATCCGTAATCAACTCCGGGGAGGAGGGATCGTTGCAAAAGAGAGTATCCCGGAATTTCAGGAGAAATGACCTATGTGGGAGTTATACGACGCATTGATCGAAGAGATCCCGGACGATATCATCGTCGATGACATCGTCGTCGGCGGAGAGATGACGTATGTTGAGGCAAACGGCGGCATCGGTCTTGCGGCATACCGCGATTATGTCCAGCGCGCGCCGATGATGACCAAAAATCGGATTGGAATGCCGTTAAAAGAGGTCGCCGGGTGTGTGAAGTCCTGGAATCTGCGGGAAGCGTCCATCGGCCAGTCGGCGATCGATGCGTGGTACAACCACCCGGATGTCGCTCGGCGCGCAGGGATCGAGGTTCCGGAAAAGAAGCGGGTTGAGGAGCGGCTGAAAGACCCGTTCATCCGGTCCCAGAACCTCGTGAAAGGAAAGAAGGTCTGTGTCGTCGGTCATTTTCCGTTCCTTGAGAAGCTGATCGCCCCGGTCTCCGACCTGAGCATCGTTGAGTGGGACCCCGCGGAGGGGGATTACCCGTATTCCGCCTGTGAGTATCTGCTGCCGGAATGCGATTATGCGTTCCTGACCTGTGCCGCCGTCGGGGACAAGAGCATGCCGCGGCTTCTTGAACTCTCGGAGAATGCAGAAGCGGTGACGATCGTAGGTCCGGGAACTCCTCTGTCCTCGGTATTCTTCGATTACGGCGTCTCCGATCTCTCGGGTTTTGTCGTGACCGACGCTCCGCTCGCCAAAAGGATTATTGCAGGAGCGGAGAGCCAGAGGATCTTCGGGGCGGGAATGAAGGTGCAGTACCTCCGCCCCTGAGGAGATTGCGGCGCATCGTTGCCGCTCATGGACGTGCCGCCCGTACTTACCGGCAGAGGTCTATAGCGGCTGACGGGGGCGGAGACCCTCTCTTTTCGTCCGTCACATCTCGATCCGGGTCGAAACGCCGTGCATGTGGTCCGCCGGCAAACGGTAGAACTGGACGAATGTCGGCGCAAGCCGTTTGATCGTGGCGAACACCTGCCAGACCAGATGGTTGGTCACGATCTCCTCGAGCCCATAGAAGATCACTTTCTCCCGAATGTCATGTTCCCTCAGGATCGGGGTGATGTCCACGAACTCGAGGTATCCGTGCCGGATCTCAAATGTCCGGAGTCCCTCGGCCAGGTCACGCTTGAAGCCGTGCACGACCCCGAACGGCGTGTCGTCGACCACAATCGAGACCAGAATGTTATCCTGATACAGGATGTTGTTCACGAACATGGTCCGGGCGATGTACGGCGGTATCCGTTTCACGTCCCGGGCGAAAAAGAGGGCGGTACCGCTGATAGGCTCCATGGTGTCCCGGATCTTACGGTACTGACGGAGAAAATCCTTGAGCTGAACCGGCCGGAACGCACGATGGAGCCGGCGCTGGCCCGCAAGGTAGATCAGGATCACACCCATCGGCACGGCTGCGAACACAAGCGACCAGTACCCGCCGGTCACGAGCTTGCTCTGGCTCGCACCGAGGAAGAGGAAGTCGATAAGGGTGATGCCCCACGCAAGGGCTGCATGGCCGTACCGGTGCCGGTATAGGAAGATGCCGGTGATCAGGATACCGGAGATAACCATCGTTCCCGTGACGGCGAGCCCGTATGCGGACGCAAGGTGCCGGGACTCCCGGAAGAAGAGCATCACAAAGAGCACGGCGAAAAGCAGCATCCAGTTGACGCTGTTGATGTAGATCTGCGACCGTAGCGCGGTCGATGTGTATTCGACCTTCAGTGTCGGCAGGAGCCGGGTCATGATCCCCTGATAGACGATCGAGAAGATCCCGCTGATCATCGCCTGCGACGCGATCACGGTCGCGGCGATCGAGAGGAGGACGAAGGGGATGTACAGACCAGCCGAGAGGGAGAGGATCATCTCAAAGAGGATGCTCGATGCATCGGGCTGTATCAGCGCAAAAGCCCCCTGTCCCAGGTAATTGATCACGAGCGCCGGGAAGACGAAGCACCAGGCCCGACGGATCGGTTCGCGGCCGAGGTGTCCCATGTCGGCGTACAGGGCTTCGCCGCCCGTCGCACAGAGGATCACCGACGCGAGGACCAGGAAGGACTCAAGCCCGTTCGAGAAGAGGAAGTTCACCCCGATGAGTGGATTGATCGCCCAGAGGACGGTGGGCGCCTGTACGATCATGATGATGCCCGACAGAGTCAGCGCGGCAAACCAGACGACCATGAGCGGCCCGAAGGTGACCGCGACCCGATCGGTGCCCCGCCGCTGAATGGAGAAGAGTACAATGGCGATGCCGGCCGCAAGCAGGATAAGCGCGTCCGACCCCACCCCCTTGAGGCCCGGGATCAGCGGCACACCTTCGACGGCCGAGAGGATGCTGATTGCCGGGGTAATCACGCCGTCGCCGATCAGGAGCGAGACCCCGATCACGGTCAGGATCAGGAGGGCATAGCGCGACCTGGGGTGCTTCAGGAGCGGGTTCAGGAGCTCCCGCAGCACGATTGTCCCGCCCTCTCCCTTCTTTCCCAGGCTCATAGCGAGCCAGGCGTACTGGACCGAGACGATCAGGATCAGGGTCCATATGATCAGGGAAAGGACGCCGAGGACCGCGGCTTCGGTCCGGGGAATGAGGGCGAGAATCACCGTCAGAGTGTAGATGGGGCTTGTTCCGATATCACCAAAGACAAGGCCGGCTGCCTTGACTGCACCCAGAGTTCCGGTCTCCTTCCCGCCTCCAGCGGCGCCAGTTCCCCCCATACAGGAAGATGGCCGCCTGCTGCCAATAAATCTATTCAATCGCTCATTTCTTCACGCAAACAGCCGTAACTCCGTGGTACATCCCTCTGATATGCCCGGAACACCGACAGATTCCGGCGGATCATAATACCGGCAACCGCCGGCAAAAGAAAAAAAGTTTAGCCGAAGAGGGCGCCGAGACCGGCCATGCCGCTCTCCTCTTCCTCTTCCTTCTTCGCCTCTTCCTTGGCCTCGTCCGCGGCTGCGGCAGCGGGTGCGGCGGCGGCAGGGGCAGCAGCGGCTGCCGCGGGTGCGGCGGCGGCCGGAGCAACGGCGGCCTTGCTGATGGCCTCGTCGATGTTCACATCTTCGAGTGCGGCGACAAGGGCCTTCACACGGGCATCCTCGACGGCGACACCGGCCGCCTTCAGGACAGCAGTCACATTCTCTTCAGTTACATCCTTGCCTGCGTTGTGCAGGAGCAGTGCAGCATAGATATACTCCATAGTTCATTCACCTCAGATTTTGAAATACTGTTAGCCGAAGAGGGCGCCGAGACCGGCCATGCCGCTCTCTTCTTCCTCTTCCTTCTTCTCCTCTTCCGTCTCTTCTTTTTCGGGCTTTGCCTCGGCTGTTTTCTCTGTTGCCGCGGGTGCCGCCGCAACGGTTGCCGCCGAGGCGGCCTTCAGGGTCGCCTCATCGAGCTCGAACCCATGGGCCTCTGCCGCAAGCGCAACGCCCAGCATCTCCCGCTGTGCCCGCCCGATGATCAGGTCGATGATGTCCTTCTCGTAGATGCTCGCCTCGACACCCACAGTCCGGGCTTCCCGAACCGCCTTGCCGATGATGGCGCCGATGGTGAGCGGTGTCGGGATGACGGCATTGACCGAGAGGTTAAACGCCTGCTGGGCCGCAAGCACGATATTGCGGTAGTAAGCCTCTTCATCGATAACGAGGAGGTCGGGCGTAAAGACGGTGTTCTTGTAGTAAGCAGCCTGGAGGACGAGACCAACGTCCATCGGCTTGATGTCGAGCTTCACGAGAGCATCGGCAATCTTCTTGCTGATGACCTCACCCTTCTTCACGACCGTCTTCGTCTCACGAATCTTGACCTTTCCACCCTCAATGGCTGCCGGAATGCCCACCTGCTGGAGTTCGCCCACAATGGGGCCGGGCTTGAAGCTGGTCGGGCCCTTCGGGACGACGATATCCTCCGGTGCAATCTCGCCGGGCTTCGCCGCCATCTTCGTCTTGGTCTGCTCAAGCAGCTTGAAGAGTTTGAAAGGGTTCTCGTTCGTGAAGATCATGGCGCTCTGGCCTTCGGCATGTTCCCTCAGAGCCACAACGCTGCCGCCGACCTCATTTAAGGCGTGCTCGATCAGCGTGTTCCGGGCCATCTTCACCCTCGCCGTACCGCGGAGGTTCCTCCGGATATGCTGGACCTGCGAGGCGGGAATGCCGTACATGTCCACAACGCCGACGAGCGAATGCTCCCCGATACCGCGCTTGATCTCGTCCACCTCGTCCTTCTTCCACTTGGGCAGGTGGTGTGTGTAGAGTGCCATTAGATTACCCTCACTGCCGGCCCCATGGTTGTCTTCACGTAGACCGAGTGAATGTTCAGTGCCCCGCTCTCCAGGACGGACTCAACCCGCCGAAGAACCGCTTCGATGTTCTCGGCGATCTGCTCCGGTTCCATTCCGGCCGACCCAACCTTCGTGTGGAAGACTTTCTTGTCCTTCGTCCGGATCTTCACGGAACCCCTCAGACGCTGAACAATGGGCCGGATATCCATTCCCTGCGGAACCGGCATGGGCATCCTGCCCCGCGGACCGAGCCTGACACCGAGATAACGACCGACGAGAGGCATCACTGCCGTCTCTGCAAGGAAGAACTGATACTCTTCCGCCATTTTACGCGCTTCCCGGGGTTCTCCCCCGAGCCGCTCGATCTCCTCAGGTCCGATAATAAGGTCCACATTCGCCTCTTTGGCCTGTGTGGTGATGTCGCCCTTCCCGAGAACGGCGATCTTGACGTTGTCAAAACCGTTCGGGAGGAGAATCGTCTCATCGATACGATTCTTGGGCTGGGACATATCGAGATTCCTGAGGTTGACGGTGATATCCACGCTCTCCACGAACTTCCTTTCCGGAGCCTGCGAGAGGGCCGTCGTCACGGCTTTTTGTATACTGGTTTTATCGACCATCCTTTTCCTCCATAGTACGCGACCTCACGATCTTCTATGGTTGTCTGACATCTATGCGACGAGTACGCTGTCGTATGCTCCGTCGTTGATGGCCTGGATCATCTCGCGGGGGCTCTTGCCCTCGACGGTGACACCGACGCTCACGCACGTTCCAACGACCTCTTTGACCGCAGATTTCAGGTCGTACGAGAGCATGCCATCAAGTTTCATACGGGCGATACGGACAGCGGCCTCCAGCGGCAGGTTTCCCGCCACCTGAGCGCCCGGCTCTGCAGACCCCTTTTCGATACCGGCTTCTTTCATAACAAGCGCCGTCGTGGGCGGAATGCCCACTTCAATCGTGTAGTTGCGCTTATCGTCGACCGCGACCGTCACCGGCACCTGCATGCCGTTGAAATCAGCCGTCTTCTTGTTGATCTCATCGACGACAGCCTTCACGTTGATACCGAGAGGTCCGAGCGCAGGCCCGAGAGGCGGGCCTGCTGTTGCCTTGCCGCCGGGTACCAATACCTCGACCGTTTCTGTCATACAAATTCTCCAGCTTATTCCTCAGGGGAATAGTTGCCTGGGTTATCTAAGGTCATCGTAAAGAGATTTAAATATAATGCCGGACCGTGCCGCGCAAATACCGGGCCCGTCGCGCAGGCGGGCACGTCAGAATGAGGGAAACAGCATCAACACCGATGCAGCGACTCCCCGTTGCCCGGGTTAAAAAAGGGAGAAGAGAATGCGCCTAACCGCCACTCTCCGACCGCTCCACGACGCGAACGGAATCGCCGCGAACCGTGATCGGGATGGGGACCATGCTCTCGTAGAGCTCGACCGTGATCTCTTCTTTTCCGGAATCAATACGTTTGACGACCGCCTTCTCACCCTTGAACGGTCCGGCGATGATCTCGACGATGGTGCCCTCGGTGATGCCGCTGACCACCGGTTTCGGCACCAGGAAATGCTCCACCTCCGAGAGCGCAGTCGAGCCCTGCACCACCGCGCGCGCATGAGGGATCAGCTCCACCAGTTGTTCGATTCGGGCGATTGAGTCGGGACTCTCCACAAGGACGTAGCCTTTCAGTTCCTCAGGGACCATGACGGCCGTCACATGAATGTCCTTCTGCTCCCTCGTCACCTTCTCGATGTTGTCGGCAACCGTTCGTTCCTGTTTCGCGGTCGTCTTTATTGCATATACCCTGTTTCCGCTCTCAGCCATATTCATCATTTAGGCAATACCAGCATGATCTCGTATATGACAAACCCGACAAGACCGATGAGCATGATCCCGACCGCCGCCACGATGGCGATCTTCGAGAACTCGTCGCGGGTCGGCGCCCGTGCCAGTTTCAGCACGCGCCAGTACTTCTTGAAGAGCTCCTCTTCGATCTTGAACGATTTTGCGCCTTCAAATTTTTCTTTATAATCCATCATCTCGACTCACTTCAGGAAGTCAATCTCAAACTCTTTCATCATCCGTGGCATACTCTTTTCGTTTCTCCCATATATTTGTGGTGACCGGACACCGGTGACCACGAGGAGCGTCCGCATCTTGCCCTGCATCTCGGGGTCGACCTGGGCGCCCCAGATGATGCGGGCGTCGGGGTCGATGCGGTCGTAAACCTCCTGGATGACGGCCTCTGCCTCGAACATGGTCATATCGGGCCCGCCGACGACATTGACAAGTGCGGCGCTCGCCCCGCCGATGTCCACGTCGAGCAGCGGGGAGCGCAGCGCCTTCTTGACCGAGTCGGCGGCTTTGTCCTCACTGTCGCTCTCGCCCATCCCGATCATCGCCACGCCTCCCCGCTCCATGACGGTCCGGACATCAGCGAAGTCGAGGTTCACGAGCCCGGGCATCGTGATCAGTTCGGTGATGCCCTTCACCGCACGCATCAGCACCTCGTCCGAGACCTTGAAGGCGGCGTGGAGCGGGAGTCGGGGCACGACCTCGAGCAGGCGGTCGTTCGGCACGACGATAACGGTATCCGCCACCTCGCGGAGCCGCTCAAGACCGGCCTCGGCGTTCTGACCCCGGATCGCGCCTTCGGCCGTGAACGGCAGGGTAACTACCGCGATGGTAAGGGCGCCCTCCTCCCGGGCGGACTTCGCGACCACGGGTGCGGAGCCGGTACCGGTGCCGCCCCCGAGGCCGGTGGTGATGAAAACCATATCGCACCCTTCGACGGCCCGCTTGATGTCGTCCTCGTTCTCGAGGGCCGCCTCCTCGCCGACCTGGGGGATCGAACCCGCGCCAAGGCCGCGGGTCCTCTGTCTCCCGATCAGGATCCGGGTGTCCGCCCGGGTCCGGATAAGGTGCTGGGCGTCGGTGTTGAGGGCGATCAGCCGCGCTCCGTTGATACCCTCCTCCGACATCCGGGTGATCGTGTTCGAACCGCCGCCACCGCACCCGACGACCGCGATCTCAGTCCGGAGTTCCATGAGGACCTCCTCAAGCTCCTTGTCGACCTCTATGGGCTCAGAAAAGCGCTGATCCTCTCGTGCCCGTGAAAGTGCCTCTTCTACAATGGATTTCATGTATATCTCTCCAATCCCGGGATATGTATCCGCTTCACGCTGGTTGTCTGTACTGCATCGGCGGTAATCCTTCGTCCTTCGACCGTAACCGCGTTCCCACCGGCAAGCGTGGCAAAGAGCGGCCCCTTCGGAACCCCGAGCATGCGCGCTTTCCCGGGGTCGAACCGCACCTTGCAAAGGACAAGGTGATCACCGTCGATAACAGCATTTTCACAGATAAGTAAGAGTTTTACGCACAGGGTAGTTATATCTCTTGCGAGTTGGGAGGATGCATCCTCAAAGCCGATAAACGTCGGCAGTACTTCCGCCGACCCTTTTGAGAGATGGACAATCGGCAATTCATCGATGGATTCAAGAAATCTGTCTTTACTGGATTTTACGATCTCTTCAACAAGGTCCGGGGCAACGGTTACCGGGACCGGAGTTCCCTCTCCCGCGAGGCCGTGGATGTGGATGCGGGAGCCGGGAGCGATCTCTCCGGCGAGAGCTCTGACCCTGCAGTAAGTGGCCCAATCGAGACGCGAGACCTCCGGGATTTCAGACTCGGTGAGGTGAATGATCCCGGCATCGTCAAGCATCCGCTCGATCCGTTCGAATTCACCGGTCGAGAGTGCTTTTCGGTCGATGTAAGTGGCAACGGCACGGCTCGCCTCCTGCATCCGCAGGATGAGGGGCGGGGTTATGTCGCCGACCTGACGGGTCGGCACGATGTGGCCGAAAGCGCCCCGGGAAGAGAGAGCGATAGCGGTCTGCCGCATGGCGTAGTGGGTCCCACCAAAGCCGATGAGGTTGATCGTCTTCAGTGGCCGGGCGGTGAGGATGCTCTCCGCTACCGCCCTTCCTGCGACCGGGTCGGCCCATTCAGCGGCGGTGGACCCGATTTCGACGAAGAATGACGGCGTGGATAGCGCCGTCGGACCGTGGTGCGTCACTTCGTAGGAGACCCGGTAGCCCTCCGGGGCCCGGGCGGCGAGGCTACCAAGGACGGCGTGCATCCATGCCGGAGATGCCGGCGCAAGAGTCTGTGGCTCTCCGCCGAGTTCGGCGGCACCGTAGTTTCCGGTCGCGTGCACGGTCAGGGCGGGCGTCGGGTGCACGCTCGAGTGCCGGGAGAGGAAGATAATGAGATCGGCATCGACCTCTTCATCGATCCGGTCCTGATAGATCAATCTTCCCGCGATTTCGTGGAACGCCAGCGTATGCCGGTTCGCAAGCGGCCACGACCCGCCCTCCGCAAGCAGTTCCCGGAGGCGATCGCGGATGTTCACCCCCGCACAATCCTCTCTTGAGTTGATCAGCGCGATCCGCATCGGTACATACATGGGCGGGCAGGACGCTAAATGATAGTGCTTGTTGACCCGACAGTAAATCCTATCTGCCGGCAGGCAAACCATGTTGGTACTATGGACAAAGAGAAGATACGCAAAGCGTTCGAGGCGTACGGCATAGAAAACGAGATCACCTGCCCGCAGGCGTTCGAGATCTCCGGGAAGTACGACATCTCGAAGGCGGACATTGCCCGATACTGCAATCAGCGCGAACCGAGGATCAAGATCCGGGCCTGCCAGTTGGGCTGCTTCAGATGAGCCTCTTCCTTGAGGTCGTGTCCGTCAGCGAGGCCGTGGAGGCGGTGCGGAGGATCGCCCCGCTGCCCGGGTGCGAGGAGGTCCCGCTCGAAGACGCCCTCCATCGGGTTCTCGCGCGGGATGTCCGTGCCGATATCGATATCCCGGGGTTCGACCGCTCGACGGTCGACGGCTACGCACTCGCCGCTGCCGAGACCACCGGGGCCTCCGAGGCCATCCCGGCTATGCTCCAGTGCCGGGGCCGGGTCGGGATGGGAAGCGCGGATGTGGGTGAGATCTCTTCAGGGGCGTGCCGATACGTTCCCACCGGAGGGGCTCTCCCGGAGGGGGCGGACGCGGCGGTGATGATCGAGCACGCAGAGCAGATCGGGGACGACGTTCTGATACACCGCCCGGTGGCGCCCGGCGAGAACGTGGTCTTCCGGGGCGAAGACTTCGGCGCCGGGAAGGTCGCCCTGGAGCGGGGCCGTGTGCTCTCGCCCCGGGAGATCGGCGTAGCCGCGGCGGTCGGCGCCGACCGGGTATCTGTGGTGACGAGACCGAAGATCGGGATCATATCCACGGGGAACGAACTCGTCCCCGTCGTCGAGACCCCGGGGCCGGGGGAGGTGCGGGACGCAAACTCCTACCTCGCCGGCGCTTTCGTGACGGAGCGGGGGTGCCACCCGGTCTACTTCGGGATCGTCAGGGACGAGCAGGCGATGCTGAAGAGGGCAGTCTCTTCGGCGCTTGACCGGTGCGATGCGGTCCTGGTCTCGGGGGGGTCCTCGAAAGATGAGCGGGACAACACCGCCGCGGTCATCGCGGAACTCGGCGAGGTGCTGGTGCACGGGATCGCCATCGCGCCGGGAAAACCCACCATCATCGGAACGGCGGGGGGAAAACCGGTTATCGGACTCCCGGGGCACCCGGCATCGACCTATGTCGTGCTCGTCGCCGTCGTCGACCACCTGCTCGCGGCGATGCAGATGACCACCGTCTCACGGCGGACCATCCGCGCACAGCTGACAGAGAACGTTCCTTCCACCCGCGGGAGGGAGGACTACGTCCGGGTCAGCGTCAGGAACGGGAAGGCGACGCCGGTCTTCGGGAAGTCGGGGCTCCTCAACACCCTGGTGCAGAGCGGGGGGCTGGTGCAGATCCCGGCGTCGAGCGAGGGGCTCGAGGTCGGCGAAGAGGTTGAGGTGATTCTGTGGTGAAACGCTACCTCTCGGTCATCTCTCTCGCCGAAGCGCGGGAGCTCGTGGAGCGCTCCTTCCCGGCGATCCCCGGGGTCGTCCGGGTCCCGGTGACCACCGGAGCGGTCGGCAGGATCACCGCCGGGCCCATATTCGCCAGGTTCTCGGTCCCCGCCATCCACCTCTCGGCGATGGACGGGATCGCGGTAAGAAGCGCCGATACCCGCGGGGCAAGCGAGCAGCACCCGGTGACCCTCCCGGTTGCGGTGCGGGTCAACACGGGAAACATCGTCCCGCCCGGCTACGATGCGGTGGTGATGATCGAGGATGTCTGGGTTGAGGGCGAGACCTACACCATCAGAAAGCCGGTCAGCCCCTGGCAGCACATCCGCCCGGTCGGCGAGGATATCGGGGAGTCGGAGATGATCCTCCCGCAGGGCCACCGGATACGGCCGCAGGACGTGGGGGCGCTCGCAAACTACGGGGTCACCGAGGTCGCGGTCAAAAATGTCCGGGCGGGGCTGATCCCCACCGGGAGCGAACTGGTGCCGGCGGGCGAGATGCCGCCGCCCGGGAAGGTGGTGGAGAGCAACACCCTGATGGCCGCGGCGGTACTCGAGGAGGCGGGCGTGGAGGCGCACCGCTACGCAATCGTCCCGGACGACTACGACCGGATCCGGGACGCCGTCCGGCGCGGCGTCGCCGAGAACGATATCCTGTTCGTCTCGGCCGGCTCGTCCGCCGGGACCCGCGACTACACCGCCGATATCGTCCGGGACCTCGGCGAAGTGCTGGCGCACGGGGTCGCCATCAAACCCGGAAAACCGGTGATCATCGGCCGGATTGAGGGAAAACCGGTGATCGGCCTTCCCGGCTATCCCCTTGCGGCGGCAACCGTGCTCCGCGAGATCGTGCTGCCGTTCATAGCCCGCTACGGCCTTTCCGTCCCCCGGCCGGAATGCGTCGACGCCCGGCTTACCACGAGCCTGCACTCGGATATCGGGACGGACGAGTTCGTCCTCCTCTCGGTGGGGAGGATCGGCGACCGCTGGGTGGCGGTGCCCCAGTCCCGGGGCGCCGGAGTTCAGATGAGCGCGGTGCGGGCGAACGCATACCTGCAGATCCCGGCGCAGAAAGAGGGGGTCGAGGCCGGGGAGACGATGAGCGTCCGGCTCACCGTCCCCCGCGCGGAGGCGGAGGAAGCGGTGCTCATCACCGGCAGCCACGACCCGGCCCTCGACTACCTGGCCGACCTCATCCGACCGCGCGATGTCGATATCCACTCCACCCACGTCGGGAGCATGGGCGGCGTGATTGCCCTGAAGAAGCAGGAGTGCCACGCGGCCCCGATGCACCTTCTCTCCCCCGACGGCACCTACAATATCCATTACCTGGAGCGCTACCTGCCCGGCGCGGACCTCGTCCTCCTCTGCGTGGCGGAACGCCAGCAGGGGGTCATGTCCCGCGACGGGCTGACGATTGACGATCTACCCGGCCGGACGTTCATCAACCGGCAGAAGGGGTCGGGGACGCGGGTGCTCTTCGACCACGTTCTCACAAAACGCGGGATCGCACCGGCCGCCATCCCGGGCTACGACCGCGAGGCGACGACGCACCTTGCGGTGGCCCTGGCCGTCCGGACCGGGGAGGCCGATGCAGGAATGGGCGTTTACAGCGCCGCAAAGGCGCTCGGTCTCGCGTTCGTCCCGGTGGCGACGGAGCGCTACGAACTCGCGATTCACCGGGCGATGCTCGACGACCCCCGGATCGCGGCCCTCGTCGAGACTGTCTCGTCGGAGGCGTTCAAGCGGGTCCTCCGGGACCTCGGGGGCTACGAGACGGGCGAGACCGGCGTCCTGCGCGGACTGCGAGGCTGACCGCCTCCCCGGGCGTGGCGCACTCCCTCACCCCCTCTATCTTCCAGGTCAAAAGACCGTAGACCGGTTTTCCTGTCTTGAGCGCGATCGCGATCTCCGAGAGGGTGCCGTAGCCGCCCCCGACGGCGATCACCGCATCCGCCGAGTTCACGAGAACGACGTTCCTCGCGTGCCCCATGCCGGTGCGGACCACCACGTCGAGATAGGGGTTTCCGTCCCCGACATCCGGGAGGATGCCGACGGTCGCCCCCCCGCCCTCTTTTGCGCCCCTGCAGGCGGCCTCCATCACCCCGCCGAGGCCGCCGCAACAGACGGTCCCGTGGTTCCCGGCGATGAGGCGGCCGACGGCTTCTGCAAGCCCGTAGTCTTCTCCGGAGCAGTCCCCCCTCCCGATGACGGCTATCTGCATGGGGAGAGGTCGGGGGGTGAGGAGATAATGGGTTGGACGGGGGGGCGCTCCTGCCCTGCGGCCAGTCGAGAGTCGCACCTTGCGGTGCTCCTGCCCCGCCTGCCCTGCGGGGCACGCGGGGCACACACAAACACTTTGTCTCACAACAACAAATGGTACACCAGAGTGTGACTATGAGGGATATGAGGTGAAAGAAGTCACCAGCAGTTATAACCCGCGCGAGATCGAGACGCGAGTCCAGGATTACTGGAAGAGCGAAAATATCTATGCACGTGTCCAGGAGAGGAGGAAGGATGGGGAAGCGTTCTTTTTCGTCGACGGGCCGCCGTACACCACCGGCAACATTCACCTCGGCACCGCCTGGAACAAGATCATAAAAGACGCTATCCTCCGGTATCAGCGGATGCTGGGCAAAAACGTCATCGAGCGCGCCGGTTACGACATGCACGGCCTCCCCATCGAGGTGCAGGTTGAGCACCAGCTCGGGTTCACCTCGAAGAAAGATATCGAAGAGTACGGTATCGCCGCATTCATCGAACAATGCCGGACGTTTGCCCTGACGCACATGGAGATCATGAGCGACCAGTTCCGGCGGCTCGGCATCTGGCTCGACTTCGACAACCCCTACCAGACCATCAAGGAGGAGTACATCGAGTCCGCGTGGTGGGCGCTCCAGCAGGCCGACAGGCACGGGCTCCTCGAACGCGGCCACCGGGTCGTGAACTGGTGCCCCCGGTGCGAGACGGCGATCGCCGACTCCGAAGTGGACTACTGGGACGAGACCGACCCCTCCATCTTCGTCAAGTTCCCCGTCGTCGGGCGCGAAAACGAGTACCTCGTGATCTGGACGACGACGCCCTGGACCCTTCCCGCGAACGTGGCGGTGGCGGTCAACGCCGCGTTCACCTACGCGCGGGTGCGGGCGAAGAAAGACAACGGCGAGGAGGTTCTCTGGCTCGCCGAAGAACTCGTCGAACCCGTCCTGAAGATGGGCAGGTATCAGGACTACACGGTCCTCGATAAGGTCCCGGGGAGCAGCCTCGTCGGCATGGAGTACACCTCCCCGCTCGCCGGTCACGTGCCGCACCAGGCGGAGATCCGGCACCGGGTCGTGGCGGCCGACTACGTCGCGCTCGAGAACACCGGCCTCGTCCACATCGCCCCCGGCCACGGGTGGGACGACTACCTGGTCGGTATCCGGGAGGGGCTTGAGGTCTTCTGCCCGGTCGACGCCGGAGGGTGCTTCACCCCGGAGGCCGGGGCGTTTGCCGACATGTACGTCCGGGACGCAAACGATGTCGTCATCGACGCACTCGGCGGCTACCTCCTCGCCCGGAAGACGATCACCCACCGCTACGGCCACTGCTGGCGGTGCAAGGCCCCCATCATCTACCGTGCGACGGCACAGTGGTTCCTGAAGGCCACCACCGTCCGCGACCGGATGCTCGACGAGATCACGAAGGTGAAGTGGTATCCGGAATGGGCAGGAAGCGCCCGGTTCCATGACTTCGTCAAGGAGTCACGCGACTGGTGCATCTCCCGGCAGCGCTACTGGGGCATCCCCATCCCCATCTGGCACTGCCCGCAGTGCGGAGAGAAGATCGTCATCGGCACCATCGCCGAACTCGAAGAGCGGTCGGGAACGGCGATCCCCGATCCCCACCGCCCCTACGTGGATGCGGTCACCATCCCGTGCTCCTGCGGCGGAAAGATGCACCGGGTCGCCGATATCTTCGACGTCTGGTTCGACTCGGCGGTCGCGTCCTGGGCAACCCTCGGGTTCCCCCGGCGGCGCGAGGCCTTCGACCGCTACTGGCCGGCGGACTTCATCACCGAAGGACAGGACCAGACCCGGGGCTGGTTCTATTCCCAGCTCGGGGCAAGCACCATGGCGTTCTCCCGCGCTCCCTACAAAAGCGTCCTGATGCACGGGTTTGCTCTCGACGCCGATGGGCGCAAGATGAGCAAGAGCCTCGGAAACGTCGTGACGCCCGAAGAGGTGATGAACCAGTTCGGCGTCGACGTCCTCCGGTTCTACGTCCTCTGGGCAAACGCCCCCTGGGACGACCTGAAGTTCAACTGGGACGGCGTGAAGACCATTCACCGGGCGCTCAACATCCTCTGGAACGTCTACCGGTTCCCGCTCCCGTATATGGCCCTCGACTCGTTCCAGCCGGCGTCCGACGACGGCGGTCGGTGGAACGACGCGTTCGTCCGGGACAACATCGAAAAAATGCCGGAGGAAGACCGCTGGATCATCTCCCGGGTCAACTCGCTCGCCCGGTCGATAGCCGGGGATATGCAGGAGTACCTGCTCCACAGGATAACGCGGACGCTTTCCGCCTTTATCCTCGAGGACCTCTCCCGCTGGTACGTGCAGATCGTTCGGCCGCGGATGTGGCTTGAAGAGGATTCTCCGGAGAAGCGGTATGCCTACGAGGCCTCCTACTACGTCATGCGCCGCCTGATAGTGCTTCTTTCTCCGTTTACTCCTCATATAACCGAGGAGATGTACCGGAACCTCCGTCTTGCGGGAGACCCGGAGAGCGTCCATATGCTCGACTGGCCGAAGGTGGACGACCTCCTGATCGATTCGCACCTTGAGGCCGACATGGAGGTCATCCGGTCGTTCGACGACGCGGTCGCCAACGCCCGGCAGGCCGGAAAGCGGAAACTCCGCTGGCCGGTAGAAGAGGTCGTGGTAGTCACCGAAAGCGAAGACGTGAAGGCAGCCTTCCACGACCTGAACGCTCTTGCCCGGAACCGGGCGAACGCCCGGACGGTTCGGGTCGTCTACGGGACGTGGGACCGGCTCCTCTGGCAGGCAGAACCGGTGATGCGTAGTGTCGGCCCGGAGTTCGGCAGGGAGGGGCCGAAGGTCAAGGCGCTGATCGAGCGGGCGGACGGCACCGCCCTGAAGGCCACCATCGAGCGGGACGGAAAAGCCGAACTCGACGGCTACGAAGTGTCTGCACGTCACGTCGCCTTCGCGGAGGCCCTCCCCGAGGGTGTCTTCTCCGCCCCCATGAAGGACGCGACGGTCTACGTGGACGTCACCCTCACGCCGGGGCTCGAAGCCGAGGGCTATTCTCGCGAGGTCATCCGGCGAATCCAGGAGATGCGGCGCCAGCTGGACCTGAACGTCGACGACTTCATCGCCGCAGCCGTGGATATTGCCGATGGAAGGGTGGCCTCGCTCATCGGGGAAGAGGTGTGGCAGAACGAGATCGCCGGAGAGGTGCGGGCGGCAACCCTCACCGTCCGCCACGCAGACGGAAAGAAGCCGGCAGAGACCTTTGAACTCGAGAAAGACTGGGACGTGGAAGGCGTGCGGATGCAGATCGGCATCTCACGCGCCGGTGAGTGAACGGATCAGGGCGGCCCCCTCGTCCGTTGAGAAGAGAGGGGTCACCTCCGGTTCCCGGATGCAGGTCCGCTGGGCCTGCACGATCTCGCCCGTTATGGGGTTATACCCCTCTTTTATGCACTCTTCCCGGTAGAGGAGCATACCCCGCCGCTGCCAGGCAGGCGTTGCCGCCAGGTTGATGCCTCGCTCAAACATCATCTCGTGCATCGCATCGGACCGCATCCCCCGGAGTGCGGCGGCGGCCTCCCGGGGGCTCATCCCTTCGTCGACCAGCGCACTCTGGCAGTAGGCGTTGATATGGTTCCGCCACGCCTCGTTCTGCCGGGAGATGAGGTACTCGACAGCAAACTCCCCCGTTGCGGGGATTGTCCGGGCATCGAACGCAAGAGGTTCGGCGCACCTGAGTTCGATCGTGAGCCTGCTCGCCGCAATCGCGGCGGTCACGGAGTCGATCTTCTCCACCCGCCCGGAGAACGGCAGCGTCTTAAAATAGAGGCTGATCTCGTCGGAGAAGGTATAGGCGAACGCAGGAGCAAGACCGCTTTCGGTGAGGAGGTAGCGGCAGACAGCCCGCATGCTCGCGCAGAAGGCGGGGTCGAACGGTTTTTTGAAATTGAGCGTCCGGGTCAGGCGGTGAAAAGCCCGGCCGTCGAGCCTGACAAAAACAGGGGGGAAGATGGTGAGACCCGCGAAGATCTCCCGGTCTTGAATATCCATATGCTATCAGATGTATGAGGAGCCCCGGACCGGTCGGATTCGCGTTTATTCTTCTTTTTCCGGCGACCTGAAGATACCGGGGATATGGCGGACGATGACGATATCCCCGATGCTCTTTACGACCCGGAAGGGGATCTGCAGTCCCGAGTAGCCTTTTACCTCTCCGATCTCGGGGTTGAGCTCGCCGACCGCAAGGGAGTCGATCTTCTTCTGGTCGACGTCGAGCACGACATCATCGACGTTCCCGATATATACAGCCCTATCGGTATAGACACTCAGTCCGAACAGCTCTGTAATCTGTGTTCTCATCGGCATCCTCTGAAGGTATATTACTATAAATGATAAAAAGATACTCTTTTCTCATGGATGCGTCGTTGCAGATCGGAAACCTGGCCGGGATTCCGGTCAAATTGCACTGGAGTTTTCTTCTAGTGATCCCTCTCTTTGCCTGGATCATCGGGAGCCAGATCCTGCTCACGACCGAGGTGATTGCAGTCCTCTTCGATGTTCCGATCGACGTGACGCTGATCACGGCTGGGTTCAATCCCTACATCCTCGGGACCGTCGTTGCGCTCGGCCTCTTTGTCGGGGTCTTCATCCACGAGTTGGCCCACTCGCTCATCGCGAAAGCGAAGGGGATCAAGATCCACAGCATCACGCTCCTCATCCTCGGGGGGGTCTCCCAGATGGAGGAGACGATGCCGGACCCGAAGGTGGAACTCCCCATGGCGCTCGCGGGTCCGCTCATGAGCCTTGCCGTCGGGGTGATCTGCAGTGCTCTGGTCTACGTCTTCGACGCTCTCGTCCCGGACCCGGGGCTGGCCGGCGTCCTCGTCTTCACCTTCGGCTATCTCGGTCTCTTAAACGTCCTGCTCTTTGCGTTCAACCTTATCCCGGCGTTTCCCATGGACGGGGGGCGCGTGCTTCGAGCATGGCTTGCGCGAAGATTGCCGCTCTCCCAGGCAACCCGGATCGCCGCCGATGTCGGGAAGGCGTTTGCCGTCATTTTCGGGATCATCGGACTCCTGCTCCTCAACCCCATCCTGATCCTCATCGCCTTCTTCATCTACATCGGGGCAAACCAGGAGGCCACTTACCTCCGCTACAACATCCTGCTGCAGGACGTCACGGTGGCGGACGCAATGAGCAGCCCGGTCGTCACCGTAGAACCGACGATGCCGCTCCCGCAGCTGATGGATATGATGTACGAGACGAAACACCTCGGGTTTCCCGTGGTGGAACGGGGGTCGCTTGTCGGGATCGTCGCTCTCGCCGACGTCCACAAGAGTTCGCCGGTCGACCGGGAGGCGATGCAGGTGCGGGACGTCATGACCCGGACCCCGACCACCCTCTCGCCGTCGGCGCCGCTCATCGATGCGCTGAAGGTCATCTCGGGCATGAATATCGGGAGAATCCCGGTGGTCGAAGACGGCAATCTTGTCGGGATCGTCACCCGGACGGACGTGCTCCGGGTGATGGAACTGAGAGAGGAGAAGTAGGGGGTGGATAGTTCCTCTTCACTCAGTTTTGATGAGTTTTTTCCCGCTAACAACTGGATGATGCGACACGCAAATCCGTCCTTAGTTAATGTTTGTCGATGGTTGGTTGGTGTTTAAGACGTTGCGACGATGGAAACTGTTTCACCAGTTTCTAATTCGTCCAGAAATGCAAGGGTGGCGGCATCGAGGATGTTGCCGATAAGCTCTCCAATAGATTTTCCCTGGGTACAAACACAGTGATGGGAGTGTTGTCCGATGTACACTTTTAGACCGCCGAAAGTGCACAAAGTTACGCCGCCGTTGACAACGTCTGGCAGTGTTTACAGAAATACTGCTGATTCCCAGCACAATTCCTCCCATTCATAATGAGATCTTTCCCTTCCTCAAGCTGGAAGAACCGGCATCCAGAATTCTGGCAGGTCATCGTGCCGGAACTGCGGGCACGGGACATGGGCAATACTATTCTTGAGAATAAATAAAAATATGTGAATAATATGTAGAGACACTAGAAATGTGATACCAGTGATTTAATGGAGCACTACCCCGGTGTGAGAGAGAAAAACCGGGGACAGATAGTGATCTCGCGTTTCCGCTACCTTAACGTGAATTGTCCTGCTCTGCGCTTTCAGGAGAATGTCTCCGTACTGCCGTCTCTCCCACAACGTGTAAATAGCGAGCATAATGAGCATGGTCAGGAGCCCTACCATCGAACTCAGTTGCCCGTGACCGCCCCACTGCATGAGAAACAGCGCCAGTGTGACGGGGAACCAGAGCAAAACGCCAAAGAAGAGAATTTTAAGTTCAGCTGCGCCACGAGCGGCTTCGGTACCTCCTACTTTCCGCTGGTACATCAGGTAGTTCCCGGCGCAGACAAGGAACACCATGGGACCGATATAAAGCCAGTTGATGACGGGATTTTGAATGCCGCCGCCCTGATGAGGGAAGAAGATACGTTCAACGAGCAATAGAATAAGAACGATCCATGTGATTGCCAATAGTAGCCCGAGTACTGCTCCCCCTGCCCTGCTCGGTCTCTCGTTTGAATCTGTCTTCATTTGAACCGTTTTCCATTCGGTGTAATGAAATAGTTCTACGGATCGTCGGGAAGGCGTGTGTCAACAATATATGCTAAGTAGGCGTATGCTACGCCCAGCACCACTCCAAGTATGAACGTGACCTGGGAAAAACCGTGTTTCGCGCCTTCTTCCCAGATACCTATGAGCCTATAGAAAACAAACTGCAATATAATAAAACCTAAGATCGTGAATCCAATAATTATTTTTTTTCGTTTCATGGAATTCAACCCCAAAAAATGGGCTCGTATTGGTTATATAAGCACCGGCACATCGTGCGATCCCAGTCTCACGACAATCGGTTGCGGTCCCGGCATCGCCAGGTACACAGGAATGAGTGCAAGAGTCAGAGTACTGAAATACATGTCCAGACTTCCATCTAGATTCCTGTAGTACCAGGCGTTGAAGATTAACGCTCCTGCAATCGCCACGGCCAAGGCTAGTGCGGGGAGAGCAGCTAGTCCCAATATTACGGCCAGTGCCGCTCCTAGACTTTCGACTACTAAAAAACCCCCTGGTGCGATCAAATTATCCATATCGTAAGTTCCAAAGTGTATATGAAGACCGGTTGAGTCGTTCCAGTAGTACGAGTCTCTGAGGATCGGGTGTTAGCAACAGCCCCTCTGGAATCGACCTCAAATACATTAATCCTCCAGACCTCTCTTCCATCCACCTCATCCTTCCATTCCTTAACAAAGAATTTTTGGTCGGAGTCGCCTTTGTGCGGAACGGTTACATAGCTCTCCCTGGCACTCGCGGTTTCTCTGACGATCTCGACGCTTCCCAGAGCATCCTCATACACTTTCGCCTCGCTATACGCAGCCACCGCCGGCACCATCGTCACGCTCACCAGCAGTATAGCAAAGAGCGCGGAGAGTGCCCGCATTCCAATCTTTCCATTCATTTGACTTCCTCCTGTTACATCCCCGGAGGCAAAAGATGCACAACCTTAATATACATGGAATGCGAAACACTTTTTTGCCTTCGGGCCGTGGGGGGTTCACCCTATCCGTGCAAGGCCAGGTGAGCCTCCACCATGATGCGAACGCTTTTTTGAGCATCCGCAAGGGGACGTCAACGTTTTGATATTTATATTTTACGGCCACAGCGACGTACGTATCGATCGGCCATCTGCAAAAGCGGGGTAGGCCATCCTATCCTGGTGAAGTTCGGTCCCGGGCATATGGTGTCTGCCGATCAACAGGCGATCGACCGCGCCACCCGGATCAGCTCATCGCGTTCGAGCGGCCCACGTACCTGATACGTGGCATCTCCGGCTGCCCAGACGATCAGCCGTTCCTGTTCGGTCTCGTAGATCTGCCCTGCATATTCGTTGATCTCAACGACTTTCGGTTCTGTGGTAACGGTCTGATCGTCTGCATAGGGGTTGTACCCATACTTGCTCCAGGAGACTTCGAGGAGAACCGTCTCGGGGGTCCACGTCCACCCATTCTGCAGTGTACCGTCACGCACGTAGCGCAGGGTCTCGCCGATCGTTGTGCGGCGATCGTAAGGCTCCGTCTCGTTCCAGACGGTAACTATCTGGAGGCCGTAGAGGGTATACTCCCGGGAAGATACGTAGGCGGGGGGAAACTCGTGTATTCGGCGGGTTCCTCCCATCCCTCGAACCTGAAGAAGAAGGATTCCCGGAGTGACGGTACGTTATCGGAGGGGAGTTCGGTCAGGGTGTCTACAGTGGGCGGCGGTGTAACCGTTACGAGATCAACGGTCCCCGGTTAAACACACCCTGCGGTAAGGAGGATGAGCAGAAGGACGATATGACAGGGCTTCATATGATGTTCCCTTCGCAAATTTGAGTACGATGGGCTCGCATAAGAACCATACCGTTGATTGGGGTACGAGAATACATCTGCAGGTCTGTACCAGGTACTTGAGGTTGTCCCAAAACGATCTTCAAACCTTGAGGTCATCCCAAAGCGCTACGTTTGAGGGGAGGGAATACTCCCACCCCCGCGTGTACATGCTTCAACCAGGGTTACCGAAGGCGAGCTTGAAGAAGCATCAACAAAAAGAAAAATCGGAAATCCCAATTTTTCTAAAAAACCCACGAATTACTATAATTTCGACGTAATGCGGAGATTGTCCCAGAATACTGCGACCGGGAGGGGGACATCGTCGCCCTGGTCAGGCGTGGGTCCGGCTAGGGTCCCACGCCTGACCCATTCATTACAAGGGGTGGGGTTTTAGGGAACGCCGGGCCGTCAGGGCCGGCGTTGGAGCACCGCAGGTGCGACCCGGGTCTCCCGCCCCTGACCCTGTCACGACACGGGTTGCCTACACTCAGACGGCGACGCTCGGATGCACAGAGATCGTGTGTGCCGACATCTCAGGGGAAGAGGGTTGCACCCTCTCCCCCCGGCCCCCTCTCCCAACATTGCGATAGGTCTCGGTGGGGATGGACCAGCATCCTTCGCACCTGCGGTGCTCTGACTCCGGACGTTTGAAAACGCTTCGCGTTTTCTCGAGCTCCGTTCCTTACGGAACATCGCTTTCCGTCCGTCGTCCTCACCGAGCCCGGAGGCGTCGTCATCAACGTCTGTTATCCGTCTGTCTATTGGGACCCGGGGACTGCAAGGGTTCACCAGGCTCAACGGGGGGAACGGGTGGGGAATATTAGACCGTCGGTTACAATTGTCCAGGGGGAAGCGTTCCATGCGTATTAGCGAAGTACTGAGTCGGAGGTCGTCTTAATGCTCTGATGTGTGGGCACCATTGGTTCGGAGATCGTTGTGGGACAACCTCGTTTGATAATCGACCACCTCACTCCCCCGCGCGCCTCCCTAAAACCTCATCACACCCTCGATTCCCGTCTCCCCTGCGACCTTCCGGAACTCCGCAAGGTCCCGGAACGGCCGGCGGGCGGCGATTGTTGCGGCCCGCTTCCGGCCGACGCCCGGAAGCCACCGGAGCGCCGTTATCGGGAGGGTGTTGACCTCCACCGGGCAGGGGAGGGCCGTCACCGACCGCATCCCCCAGTCCACCACCACGGCGTCGAGCACGGTCCTCGCCGGGAGTTCAAGAGGGATTCCGACGAGAATAGGGTATGAACCCATCTGCCGCCCGAACGACGGCTTTCCGGGGATCTCGACGACGACGTCGGAAAGGACGGTACCGACGGGGAAGACCCGGCGGAGCATCGGCTCGTCGAATTCTCGCCGGGTCCACTCCTTGAAGGCCCGGAACCGGGCATCGTGCTCCCCGAGGGTATTCTTCGTGTAGGCCGCCGTCCCCTCAAACGGCATCAGTTGCCGGATATTGACCCGCCGGACCAGAAGCCCGGCGTCGAGCGCCCGCCGGAGGAACGCCTCGTTTGCGTCGAACGTCGCCGGCGTCTCTCCCGCGAGGCCGACGATGAAGTTCAAACCCGGCAGGAGTTCAGGGACGCCGCGGGTCCGCCTCCCCCCGACGTCGTTCACCACCTCGATCGCCCGGAAGACATCGTCCGGCATGGCTTTGAGGTTGTTCGCCGCCACCACCGCCGGATCGGCGGTCTCCATGCCGAAGGCGGCGGTGTCGCCGGGGGTGTGGCCGGCCACGATGGCCGCAAGCGCCGCCCGCGCCGCGTCCTCATGCCGGGCGATGGTGCCCGGGTTGATGTTGTCGATGTGCAGGGTTGCAAGGTCGGGAGCACCTGCCCGGACGGCTGAGAAGAGGTCTTCAAGCACCTCCGGGCGCGGGACCGGGAACTCCCCGCCGGGACTCCGGTAGGCAAGAAGGTCCGGCTGCCGGCCGAGCCTGAAGTGGCGGGCGCCTGCCGCGTGGAGCGCCGCCACCTCATCCGCGATCCCCTCGATGCTGCGGTAACACGGGAGGCCGTAGAAGGGTTCGGTGCAGAAGGAGCATCCCCCGACCGTCGCACGGGAGCACCCGGTCGCGGTCTCGAGCTCGCACATCACGTAGGGGAACGCCGGGTGCCGGGCAACAATCCCGGCGCCTGCTACGGACCAGGGGTCCGTCCGGGAGTAGTCGGTGCGGCCGACGGGCTCCCCGCCCGAGAGCCAGGCATCGAGCGCGACCGCGGGAGACCCCGAGAGCGTGACGTCGAACCCGGCGATTGCCTGCCGAACCGCCTTCCTTCCGCCTTCCGGAGCATAGCCGAAGGTTATCGGCCCGCCGACGGCGGTGGTCGGTCCCCGAAGGAGGGTCCCGAGTTGCTGGACCTCCGTCAGGGTCGCCGGCTTCCCCCCGATATAGGCGCCGGGCACGGTCATCCCCGCGATCATCACCACAAGGTCGCCGCGACCGGGGCCGGCGATGAGAGCCGGGTCGGCCCGGACCTGGTCGATGGTGACGTAACGGGCGGCGTAGCCGTGCTCGGAGAGGACGCCCGCGACCTCCCGGACGTAGGGCGAGATGTAAGGGGAGACGCCGAGACACGCGGGTTCGTCGACGTAGCCGTCGACGATGAGAGCGTTAGAGGTCATACCCGATCAGGTGGAGAAGCTCTCGCGCCCAGAAGAGTTTGCCCCGCTTGACGGGGTCGACGTCCCGGTCGGAGAGGTCGAACCCGACGATCCGGACCCGCGCCGCACCGAGTTCATCGGCGGCAAAGACCGCCCGGTCGCCGTCGGTGAACCCGCCGAAGTTGTGGACGTGCGAAAGGGGGGCCGCCTGGGTGGTGGCAACGAGCGGGCCCGGGAGGAGAGGCACCCAGTGGCGGAGGAGCGGGATGTTGTCGCCGTGGGCGTGCACGACCATCACCGTCCCCTGCCGGGAGAGGTCGACGAAGACATCGGTCGCTCCGTCAAGGTCGGTGAAGACCGCGTCGGGCCGGACCCCGTGGTCCACAAGCACTTCGGCGGCGGCGTCGGCGGCGAGCACCGTTCCCTCCACCCGGTCGAGTTCCTCCGGAAGGGAGGGGGCGTTCCCGCAGACCGTGACCGTTTTATCGCGGATGAGGGCTTCAAGCAGCCCGACATCGTCCCGGCCGAAGGCAAGATCCGCAAGCAACCGGGCGGCCGCCTCGTCCGCCTCGCGCTCAAACCCGAAATACTCAAGAATTGCAGTGTAGTGAGGTTCCCAGTCCGCAAACCTCATTGTTCGTCCTCATTATCCAGGCCGACGATACTTGAGAACCGTTTGAGAATAGGATCGATGATCAGGGCGAGCAGGCCCTCTTTCTCCTTCACCATCGAGAAGTAATTGAGCGGTATCAGGGCGGCGGCCATCGTAGCGTGCCCGCCCGCTTCGCCGATAGGGCCAAAAGCCTCGGCCATCACGTTGCCGAGATGAAGCCTGATATCCTTGTTCCGGGCGGAGATGACGATGTTCTGATCGCTGATGCCGTAGACCAGTGCGGTATTTACGCCTTCAAGGTGGATCAGCATGTCGGCCGCCTGCGGGAGGGCGTCGCGGTTCCGGATGTAGCCGACGCCGGAGAAGAGGTACCCGCTCTTGATCCGCCGGTTCCGAATGGCGTTCCCGATGATCTCCACGGTCTCCTGCGATAAAGATGGGGAGGTTATCTTGTCGAGGAGCTCCGAGTCGGTCAGGGGAAGGAGAAACGCCGCGTAGTTAAGGTCCTGAGGAGTGACGTTTCTCTTGAAGTCCCTTGTATCGGCCCTGATGCCGTAGAGGAGCGCGGTGGCGACCGGTTTGCTCACCGGGATATCAAGTTCCATCAGGTACTGGGTCAGGATGCTCGCGGTGGCGCCGACCCCCGGCCGGATGTCGATGAAGTCGGCAACCGTGGAAGACTGGTCGCCGTTCTTGTGGTGGTCGATGATGATGTTGACCCGGGTGGATTTGGGGAGTTCGTTGTTCACGCCGGGTGCGGATGAGTCGACCAGAGCGATGTAGTTGCACTCTTCGAGCATCTGGGGAGTGAGCCGTTCCATCTTGATGTCCAGGAGGTTGATGAACGCCCGGTTCTCCTGGTGCCCGATATCGCCTTCGTAAACGATACGGCACAGAAGTTTGTTGTGGCTTGCGTGCCGCGCGATCATCGAGAGCGCCATGGCGCTCGATATCGAGTCGGGGTCGGGGTTTAAGTGAGTGACGATGCAGAGCGTCCCCTCCCAGCCGGCAAGCATGTCGTAGAGCCGCAGGGCGAGCCTTGAGGAGTGAAGTTTCCGGATATGATGAATGGCCGTCCGGGCCACCACTTCCTGCGGATAGAGAACGATATCGGCGCCCTCCTGCTGGAGGAGATCGACGCTGACCGGGTCGGCGGCGCGTGCGATGACATAGGTCGCCGGATACCGGTTCTTGACAGTCTTGAGCGCCGCCAGGTTTGCCTCCCGGTCGTTGGTGAGGATAAACGCGATCTCCGGTACGGGCAACCCGTCCATCAGGTTCGGGTCCTGGAGATCGCGCACAATCGCTTCGTATTTCTGATCCCGAAGATCCTCCACCCGCTTTTCGTCCTTATCGACGATGATGAGATCCTCATTCTCCTGCGCGAGTTCCTCGGCAACATTATAGCCGGTGCTCCCGCAGCCAAGAATAATGTATTTAATACGTTCTTTTGAAACGCTCTGGACTGCCTCAGGCATGCGTACAATGGTGTAACTTCTCATCTTATTAAGGGATTCCATTTCGGCGATTTTCGGGAGAGTTCCACAAGATTTATACCTTTTCCCGTGCCATACTATTAGGTCAGATGCGTGGGCCTGTAGCTTAGTTCGGCAGAGCGACGGACTCTTAATCCGTAGGCCAAGGGTTCAAATCCCTTCAGGCCCGTCGAATATTCAATTCTTCAGCATCATTTTCCTCCTACGCAGGTGATGATCTTCCCTGCGATTACCGGGACCGCCTTGAGGTCACGGCGGGGCGCCCGGTCGCCCCGCCGGGCCTCACCTGCACCATGATATCTCACAGGATGCCGGTTGCTATAATGATAACGGGACGCAAGGAGGCACATGTATGCCGCTGTTATATATATCCTGCTCCGACGGCAAATTCGGGAGAGACCTTGTGCAGGGGAGAGAGGCCGGGACCCTGGAGCCCCGTCCCGTAACAGGGGGTGCGGGGGGGACGGCGGGATCGGAAAAAGAGAATTTTTGAGGATATGCCGCGTTCCGCCGGAGAGTTATACCTGACCACTCTTGACGAGATCGTCGAGGATCTTCTTGATATCGATCCAGAGAATGAGCCCGGTCCCCTGTCGACCCCTCTCATCGGCCTGCTTCCGGTCATCCTCATCTTTTGTAAATTTGATGATCCCCTTAACGAAGGTGTGGACCCCGGAGGAGAGCCCTTCATCCACCATCTCTATATCGCTCTCGGCCACCTGGATGACGCTGTACACATCGTCCACGATGATGCCGAGGTTCGACCCCCCGGTAGCCTCGGCAACAAGGACGATGATCTTCGGGTTGTTTCCCGATGTTCCCGGGATCCGGATCAACTGTTTCAGGTCGATGACGGTGGTGATCTCTCCCCGGAGATTCATGATGCCGGCGATATAGTCCGGCGCCCGGGGGATGCGAGCGATGGGCATCATCTCCACGATCTCCCGGGCAAACCGGATATCCATCGCATACAGTTCCTGCCCCAGCTCGAACTCGACGACGTCGGTCATGCTCCCGGCCTCACTGGAACCTGAACGCCGCGACTCTCCCGCGGAGGTGCTGGGCCATCTGCCGGATCTCGTTTGAGGCGCTGGCAACCTCCTCGGTCGAGGCGGACGACTCTTCGGCAAGCGCCGCGAGGTTCTCCATGCCTTTCTCGCTCTCGCGGATCAGGGTGAAGACCTCGTCGACGCTCTTCGTGACGGCGTTCGTCGCATCGGCCTGGTTCTCCGTTGCCCGGGAGATATCCGAGATGCCGCTGACTGCACCGTTGACATCGGTGACCATTTGATTCAGGGCGTCGATGGTCCTCTGCACGCTCTGAATCCCGCCGAGGATCTCCGTGTGAGCCTCCCGCATCGCCTCGGCGGTCTTTCCGCTGCTTGTGGTGACGCCGCTGATCACCTCCTCGATCTGACGGGTCGCGTTCTTCGACTCCCCGGCAAGGTTCCGGACCTCGCCTGCAACGACCGCAAACCCGCGGCCGTGCTCTCCGGCCCGGGCGGCCTCGATTGCGGCGTTGAGCGCGAGAAGATTGGTCTGATTGGCGATATCGGTGATGAGCTTGACGATGTGGCTGATATCCTGCATCTTCGCATTCAAGTTCGTGATCTCCCCGACGGCTCGCTCGGAGATCTGCTGCACCGCCTGCATCTTCATACTCGCCTCGTTGCCGAGTCCGACGGCGGATTCTCCGTCTTTTGCGACATTCATGGAAAGGTCCCGGGCCTCCTGGGCGGTACTGGCAATCTCCTCGATGGCGGCGGAGAGATCGCCGACCTCCCGCGTGACCTGTTCGAGCTGCAGAAGTTGCTCTTTTGAGCCGTCGGAGGTTGATTGCGCGGTGTTCGCCACCTGCTGGGATGCGCGGGCGATCTCGTCGGCTCCCTTCCCGACATCCTCGATGGCGTGTTCGAGGGCGTCCGTCTGTTCGAGGGTGTGCTGGAGGAAGTCTCTCAGACTATTGAGCGCCTCGTTCAGGTCTTTCTTGACCTCATCCAGCGGATCATTCGCATGGGTTGGCGCCGGTCGGGTCAGATCGCCGGCGGCGATCGCGCTGAGGCTCTCCGCGAGCTCCCCGATACTCTCATGGAGCTGCTCTTCAAGGGTTCGTTTTTCCGTGACGTCGTTGTAGACGGTGAGCACGTTCACGATATCTCCCTTCTTATCGAAAAGGGGAATATTATAGCGCTCGACGATGCGGATACCCGCCGGGAACTCGAGGGTGGCCTCGCCCCTGCTGTCCTTGCGGCTCCTCACCGTGTCCGCGACGCCCTCCCCGGACTGGTTGATGTAGTTGAAGTCCCGGACGGTGAGGTGAGCGCCCTGCTCTTCGGAGAAACCGCTCATCTCCTGGAAAGCCCTGTTGACCACCCGTATGGTCAGGTCCGGGTTCCAGAGGAGGATCGGCATCGGGTTCTCCTGAACGATCGCGTCCGACTGCTGTTGAAGCACCTGGAGTCGCTCCATCTCCAGTTTTTGATCGGTGATGTTCTGGTAGACGGTCATCACGCTCTCAACGCCGCCGGCCCCGTCGGGGAGCGGGATGCTATAGCAGATGAACGTGAAAATGCCATTCGGAAGGGTGACCGTCACCTCCCGGGACGACGACCGGCTCGTCCTGAAGGCGTCCACCACCTCCTCGCCCGACCGGCTGAAGTCCCTGAGCGCCATGGACCCGCCTTTCGTTCCGCTGTAGCCGGTAACCTGCAGAAATGCTTTGTTCACCGCCGTTACGTGCAGATCCCGGTCCCAGAGGACGGTGGGCATCGGGTACTCCTGAAAGATGATCTCTGCCTGCTGTCGACTTCCCTCCAACGGGTCAAGGGAGGGAGGTGCCGCTTGTTCGTCTGTTATCATGGTCAACCTCGTGTGCGAATGCATGCACCTCCTGTGAACTCCACCGGGGGCCCAGCAGGTGCCGAACAGATCCAGCCCCGCCGTGGGTCACGTGAACTAACCGGGGTTAACGGGAGTCGCGGCTGAGCATTCCGGTTACGGTATGTGGCGATCATTCCATCCCACCCCAGGATGGTTCAGATCCCGCACGAAGACGGGTAGGAGCGCTGTGTTTACCTCGCTAATACAGGTGGGTCCTCATGTTGCCCTTAAAACAGATCTTATGCCGTGCATATTCGCCCGGCGTTATAAAATGTTCATGAATGGGTACGATAAATTATCAGTGCGCCAGGATCGTTGCTACATGGTCAACACCCGCACGGACCACAGCATCTCAAAGGTGCTCGACACCTTAAAGGAACACCCGGAAGGGTTGAGCATCACCGATCTTGCGGTTTTGCTCTCGATGAACAGAAACTCCGCCTCAAAATATCTCGATATACTGCAGAGGCAGGGGTCCATCGACATGCGCCAGATCGGCGTAGCCAAAATCTACTACCCGACCCGGCGCCTCCCGGTCGCTGCCGTCCGCCGCTTTTGCTCACAAAATCTCATCGTCGTTGACCACAACCTGGAAATCCTGGAGGTGTCCGACACGCTCGCGGGACTCATCGGAATGTTGCCGGAAGTTCTCACCGGTAAACCGGTCCAGGACCTGTTTTTCAGCCTGAACCCCTCCGACGATATCATTCTTTCGCTCAGGAGGGCACTCCGGGGGGAAGAAGAAACCTTCATCTGGCACCTGCCGGGTACCGGAGGATCGAACCGCCGCATCTTCCTGATCCCCACCGTGCTCGAGTCCGGACGACCTGCGGTCTCACTTGTAATAGAAGAACTCCGGGAGACAGGCGGCACGGAGGAGGCACGCCACCTCAAGACGCTTCGCGAAAAGGCACTCCAGGAAGACCAGATCGAAGGCATCGTCCGTGTCTCCCCCGACGGATGCGTCAGATGGACCAACGATGCCTACTGCCGGGTGACAGGAAAGAGCCGGGAAGAGATCATCGGGCGGGTATTCCGACCGCTCCTTATCGCGGGCGGCGGGGCGGCGTGGAGGGAGTTTGTTCGAAGCCTCACGCCGGGCAACCCGACCGCGACGATCGACTGCGAGATGATCGTGCCGGACGGAAGCGTTCAGTGGTACCGGTGGAGGGGGCGGGCCCTCTGCGACGCTGACGGCAGAGTGATCGAGTACCAGTACCTCTGCTTTTCGATCCACGAATGCAGGATGCTCGAGGACTCTCTGCGCTGGCGCCAGCAGAGCCTTGAAGAGCAGATGAGCACCCGAACGGCCGCACTCAGGGAGAGCGAGGGGTGGTTTCGGGCAATCTTTGAGGAATCTCCGGTCGGAATAGCGTTCTGCAATAGAGACAGCACCGTACTTCACGTCAATCAAGCGTTTGCTACGATCTTCGGCGTCAAAAACCGCGAGGAGATGGTAGGGCGAAACGTCGCCTCCATCCTGAACACGCCCCGGGAGATGCTGCAGCGCCTGAAAGGTGGGGCAGCGGTCAGGTTCACCGTACCCTATTCCGGGAAGGAAGACCCGCACCTAGGCATGAGGAAAACAGAGAGTCCGGAGACGATCTGCCTGGACGGAGTGGCGTCGCCGATATCCGGGGAAGACGGCGTGTCATCCGGGTTTGTGCTGCAACTTTGTAACGTGACGGAGAGAAAGAAAGCAGAAGACGCCGTGAAGAAGGCCGAATCACGGTATCGAAACCTCCTTGAGGCACTGGCCGAAGGCGTCGTCTATCTCGGGGCGGACGACAGGATAATCGACGCCAATCCTGTCACCGAACGGATACTCGGGTATTCGCTCTCGGAGATGCGGGGCAGAACCTGCGGTGAACTCCGGTGGCGGGTTCTCTGCGAGGACGACTCTGAATGCACAAAAGATCTGCTCCCGCATACGACGGCCCTGGCAACCGGCATACCGGAGAGAAAGACGCTCGGCATCTTCAACCCCCGGGAGAGGAGATATCATTGGCTCGATACTCTCGCTATTCCTCGATTCAGACCAGGAGACGCGAAACCGTTTCAGATAGTCGTTGTATTCAGCGACATCACCGGGCAAAGGGAGGTCGAGGAGATGCACAGGGAGACCGAGAACCGATACAGGACGCTTGTGGAGTCGTTGCCGGACGTCGTCTTCCTGCTCGACCCGGAGGGACATGTACTCCATGTCAACGCGCCCGGAGTACGCATGTTGCATCGCCTTTCGGAGGAAGTCATCGGAAAGGAACTCCCGGATCTCTTTCCGGACGACCCGGGCGAGGAGTATCGCCGGAGCATTGCATCGGCGGTCGCCACCGGCACGATCAAAACCAGCGTAAACCGGCTGCAATTGCCCGACGGCGAAACCTGGTACGATACGCGGTTCATCCCGGTCAGGGCACAGGACGGGACGTGCCGACAGGTCATGGGCGTCGCACGCGACATTACCGCACAGATGCGGGCCGAAGAGACCTCGCGTAAGAACGCCGGGTGGTTCCGGAGCATCTACGAGGACTCCCCCATCGGGATTGCGGTCTGCGACCCCGAGGGGTTGCTGCTTCACGCCAACCGGGCCTGTCTCGAACTATTCGGGATTTCCCGCGAGGATGAGATCCGGGGAACCGGTCTCCGGGAGGTCTGCAGGAAGATCGGGAACGATGACGTACAGGTATCCGGAAACACAGCGACCCCGTTTGAGTGCCTCCTCGACTTCGATCAGGTCGCGAATCAGGGTCTCCTCCCGACGGCCCGAACCGGGTCCATTCACATCGGAGGTGTCATCCGCCCGCTCAGGTCGCAGGAAGGCGGGCTCCCGGAGGGATACCTTGTCCAGGTACGCGACGTCACCACCCGTGTTCTGGCCGAGGGGGCGCTCCGGGAGTCACACGATCATCTGGCACGCATCGCCCGGCACCTGCCCGACGCTATGTTTGCAATCGATCAGAAGGAAGTCGTCACCGTCTGGAACCTCGCAATGGAGGACCTGACCGGGATTCCCGCAGAAGAGATGCTCGGCAAAGGGAACTATGAATATGCACTCCCGTTCTACGGACAGCGGGTCCCCATGCTTATAAATAAAGTGTTAAAGCCGGACCAGGTGATCTGGAACCGATACCGCTCCATCACCTATGCCGAGGGCAACGGCATCACCGCAGAGACCATGCTGTCGCCCAATCATGGTGATACGCCGCGATTATGGTGGCTTAAGGCCGTCCCGCTCTACGACGGCCAGGGAGAGGTTGTCGGGGCCATCGAGTCGATCCGGGACGTAACGGAACAGAGGCTGGGCGAAGAGGTTTTGAGAAAGGAGAAAACCTTCGCGAGCACGGCTCATGAAATACTCCGGCGGATTCCCGCCCTCAACGTCCAGGAACACAGAACGTGGCAGAACAGCCGGTGCTGATACTGGAAAGGGGCAGGGCCATACACTCTCCCCTACGGGATGTGGTCCCGATAAACAGTCAGTATCTCTACAACGCTCCCCTCTTCATCCATGATAGGAGCGCTGAAGCGAAGCATGGTACGGGCCCCCGCAGGGAAGTCCAAATGGACTTCTTCAACGACCGTCTGCCTCGACCGGATCACATCCGCAATCTTCCAGGCGGTCGGATCGAATGACTCAAAGTCACGGGCACGCATCGACTCCACGGTTCTCCGCTCGAAGCCCGTCGCCTGCAGGAACGCTTTGTTTACGGTCCGGATACGCAGTCCCGGACTCCAGAGAACGACATACAGGGAATTCTTCCGGATCATCGGAGACGATGACCGGGCTATGGGAGGCGGACGATTCGCTCTGCGGGGGTCCCTTACCAGGACCAGGGTCACACCGGGAACCTCGGCACGAACGGCCTCCACGGTGACTTCCGCACAAAAAGACGTGCCGTCGGCCCGTCTGCACTGCCAGGTAAACTGCCGGGGCCCCCCCTGCATCGAATCCAGGATGCGGGCATCGATCGTCTCTCCCCCACCCGGCTGTACCGGCGGCAGGAACCGGGAAAGGTTCTGCCCGGAGACCGCGTCCCGCCCGCCGACGCCGAAGAACTCCGCGGCAGCGGCATTCGCATCGATACACCTGCCGTCTTTAACCAGCAGCGCCGCATCGGGCAGGGTGTGCAGTACTGCCCGGTACCAGGGTTTATCATCTTCCAGCGTAGATCGCTCACGACGCATGTTACGTACCCGACCTCCGTTCTCTCCGGCATCAGGCGAACACCGGAGGTCCGGCTTCCGCCGTGATGTACTCCTGTCCGACCCGTCCCTCTCCCGACTCTTCTCGAACAACTAACCAGTCGTCCTGATAGATTCCCGGGAAAGTGCTTTAAATGTCAGATTTGCCAGGCAAAGGTGCTGAACACTACGCCAAGGCAGGTCGCAGAATAAAAAAACGGTATTAGATCGGAACCGGGCACGCCGGAACATCTCCGCAAATAACCCGGCAATCGCGGGTGCCGGAGGACCGGCCGAGAGGCAGCAGATCGACGCGACAACAGCACCTCACCGGCAGAGACCGTGTTCTGCCGTTAGTTCATCATCGTCGGATGCGTCTCCGGTCGGGTTGAAACGCCAGGGTCACCGCCCGATCTTTAAGAGCATCTCTTCAAGTGTCGGGTAGTGGGACTCGATCCGCTCGACCGTCGCGCCGTCTGCCGCGAGCGTCGCGGTCGTCCGGTTCAACTCCTCGATGGAGCATGCTTCGGCGAAGTACCGGCCGTCGGAAGCGGTGTAATCGGCCGATGCCGTGAAAGCCGCCGGATCGGGTATCCGGAAGAAGACCCGGTAGGTGATCGAGCCGAAGGTCTCCCGGAGTTCGGGCATGGTCCCTCCGGCCACCACCCTCCCCCGGCGCAGGATCAGCACGAGGTCGCAGGCCTCCTCCACCTGGAAGAGGTTATGGGCCGAGAAGACCACCGTCTTTCCCCGGTCGCGGAGGGCTTTGATGTAGTCGAGCACCGACCGGGAGGTCATGGGGTCGAGACCGGAGGTCGGCTCGTCGTAGATGAGCAGCCCGGGGTCATGCATCAGCGACCTCGCAAGGGCAACCTTCCGCTTCATCCCCTTTGAGAGTTCCCCGATCTTCTTTCCGTCCGGTTCAAGCGCGAGCGAAGCGAGGAGGTCGTCTCTCCGGGTCCTGATGGCCGCCTTCGGAAGGCCGTAGATCTCGCCGAAGAACGTTAAGTAGGCATCCGTGGTCATCGTCTCGTAGAGCCGGGACTCCTCGGGAAGGTAACCCAGGTTCTGCTTCAGGTCGAACGGTCTTCTCGCGACATCGATCCCGTCGATGACGAGGCTTCCTGCCGTCGGTGCGACGAGGCCGGCCATGATCTTCAAGAGCGTCGTCTTGCCGGCCCCGTTATGCCCGATCACCCCGAGGATCTGCGCGTCGTCGAGGTCGAAGGTAACGCCGTCGAGGGCCGGGAAGTCGCCGTAGTGTTTGACAAGAGAGCGGGCGGCAATCATCGAAGTTCCATATAGTTCCGATGACTACTAATAGGTTGCTGCACAGAGGTAGAACTCTCTCCGACGCCCTCAAGGATTACCATGAGTTTCGCTTCCTCCATCCGGACGATCGCCACCTGGGAGATAAGCCAGTCGATGACCACCATGGGAAGACATGTCCTGCCGCTTGCGGCCGGGCTGCTCGTCCTCCTCGTCCTGGCGACCGCGTTTGCCGCCCAGAGCGGCGTCCATATGCAGGACGGCATCTATCGCATCGGCATCGACGACCCCGACGTCGCCCGGATCGTCGCCCAGGACAACCGCTTTACCGCTTATCTCGACGCCGGCCCCGCCCTCCGGGAGAACCGGTTCGCGTACGACCTGATCGTCCTGGACGGGGAAATCTATGCCGCCGACACGGAGAAGGGACGGGCGGCTCTGACGGCGCTCGAACGCGACTACGAGGCTTACGTCTCTTACGTGGCTGCAAAAGAGCCAGACCTCTTCGCTGCCTACCCGCTCTGGATCGACCTTGAGTACGTGAAGAGCGAACTCGACTTTCAGACGACCCAGAGCGGGCAGCGGGTCGGCACCCCGCCGGACTCCCGGGTGCCCCCCGCCCCTTCCGGCCCGGTCGAGGCGGCGACTCTCCCTCCGTCGGCCATGCCGGTCTCCGAGGACGATCTCCGGGAGCAACTCACCGGGACGGAGAGCGACAACCCGCTCGCCCGCTACACCGGCATCTTCTCGGAAGGCGGAGGAGAAGACCGGCTCCAGACGCCGGCGGAACTCTCCCCGCCGCTCCCCCTGGACTCCATCGTCCTCATCTTCGTCTTCATCTTCCCCCTCTACTTCACCTCCCAGTTCTTCATGATGAGCGTGATGAACGAGCGGGTGGGGCGGGCCGGGGAGGCGCTCCTCTCCACCCCCATCCGGCCGTCTGCGATCATCATCGGAAAAGGTCTTCCCTATTTCACGGTCATGCTCCTTATCGCGGCCGCCATCACCCTCTTCGTCGGTGCGCCGCTCGCGATCCTCATCCCGCTCATCCCGGTCGTCCTTTTCTTCCTCGCAAGCGCCCTGATCATCGGGATGGCCGCCCGGAGCTTCAAGGAACTCTCGTTTATTTCCATCTTTTTCTCGACCCTCGCGACGTCGTACCTCTTCTTCCCGACGGTCTTTGCAAACACCCACGTCATCAGCATCATCTCCCCCCTCACCCTGGTCATCCTTGAACTCCAGGGCGAAGGGTTTACTGCCATGGAGTATGTCTACTCGACCGCGCTCTTCTTTGCTACAAGCGCCATCCTCTTCTACGTCGGCACCGTAAATTTCCGGGAAGAGCGGCTGTTTTCAGAAAATTCCCTCGTATCGAGGTTCACTGACTTCATTGCCGATATGATCGGCCGCGATCACCCTTATGTCTCGCTCTTCCTCCTTGCCGTCTTCACGATACCGTTCGTCTTTATGGCCCAGATGATGACGCTCGTCCTCTTCTTCAACATCCCGATGCCGATCTCCCTCATCCTCCTGATCGTCTTTGCGGCGTTCATCGAAGAGTTCGCGAAATCCCTGGGAATCTATGCGATCGCGCGGGAACGCCCGGGTTTTCTCACGGCAAAAAATCTGCTCGCCGGGGCCGTAGCCATCGGTTTCGGGTTCCTTGTCGGGGAAAAACTCCTCCTCTTTGCCACACTCGCCCAGATCACCGAGTCGATCTTCGGGAGCATCCTCTTCCTCTCCCTCCAGGTGCTCTGGATGCCGCTCCTCCTCCACATCGCCGGGGTGCTGATCACCGGCACCTTCCTCCTGCTCTGGGGGCGGCGCGCCTACGTGCCCGGGCTCGTCGCGGCGAGCGTTGTGCACAGTCTCTATAACCTCTACTTCATCACGGGGGCACTCGGATGAACGCGCACCGTATTGGTCTTGTCGCGAAGAAAGAACTCGCCGGGCTCTCGGCGGAGAAGACGATCGTCTTTGCCGTCCTCCTGCAGGTCTTCATCGCTATGTTCTCCTCGTTTCTGCTGGTGGGGCTCACCACCATGTACGACCCGGAGGCGCTCGAAGGCTACTCGACGGCCACCTACGGCATCGGCTACGCCGGGGCGGACTCACCGCTCATCGATGAGTTTGAGAGGAGAGACGACCTCATCCTTCACCGGATGGACCTCGACCGGGCGCTTTCAGCACTCCGCGAGCGAGAGGTGGCGGCAGTGGTCTATGTCCCGGATACGCCGCCGGACGCAGAAGAACCGGTTAAGATCACGCTCTACCTCGTCCGAAACGACCTGCAGTCGAGCATCATCAACGTCAAAGTAAAAGAGGTCCTCCAGGACTACGAGAAGGAACTCCGGGAAGTCCGGGCCGACCGGATGACTTCCTTTCCCGTCGGGCTGAACTTCCCCGAATCGGGAAACGACGAGAACTTCTTTGAGTTTGTCTACGGTCTCCTCATCCCTCTGCTCGTTCTCCTCCCGGCGATCATATCGGCGGCCCTGATCATCGACCTCATCACCGAGGAGTACCAGCGCCGGACCCTCGAGACGCTCATGTCGACGCCGGTCACGTTCACGGAGATGATCTGGGGAAAGATCGCCGCCTGTGCTGTCCTGGTCCCGGTCCAGGCCGGGGCGTGGCTCTTCCTCCTCGGGTTAAACGGCATCGCGGTCAATAACGCCGTCGCAATCCTCCTCCACGCATCGACAGTCGGGTTCTTCCTCATCCTCCTTGCAGCCCTCGTGGCACTTCACTACCGCGAGCGGACCAGCGCCCAGTTCATCTTCTCGACGGCACTCGTCGTGGTCCTTCTCGTTGTCATGGCCGTCCCCCGCAATCCCTTAAACCTTATGGTCCGGCTCGCGGTGGACACCGCCGGCCCGGTCCACTGGCTTGTTCTGGCACTGGCCGCAGGCGGAACGGTTCTCCTCGGATGGATCGCGACGGTCTACGCCCGGCGCATCGGAGAAGGGGCCCCGGAAATCCGGTGAGGGGAGGGGGTCGGGATGTACCCGTCATCCCGCGGATTTTCATCCATGACAAAGTATATACTGGATATTATGTAATTTAGGCTATCGATGACCCACCTCCGTTACCTCAATACGACCTGTGCAGTCTGCGGGGAGACCTGCCGGTTCACCATCCCCGAAGCCGCCGCGAACGTCGGGTCGCGGGACCTCGACACCCGCCCCGCCGAACCCCTCCGGTCCACCATCTATGCATGGGTGAAGCGGTGCCCTTCCTGCGGCTACTGCGCCCCGGACCCGGGCAAAGCCCCGGAGGGTGCGGCCGACGTGGTGAAACTCCCGCGTTACCGGGTGCAGCTCGACTCCCGGAGATTCCCGGAGATTGCAAACACCTTCCTCTGCTGGTCGATCATCCAGGAAGAACTCGGCGCCCCCGCTCGGGCTGCGTGGGCATCCCTCCACGCGGCCTGGACCTGCGACGACGAAGGGGAAGACGTGCCCGCCCGGATCTGCCGGAGACGTGCCGCCGACCTCCTGCAGCGGGCGTGGGAGCGGGGCGAACGCCTGGCCCATCAGGAGGGGGCGGACGAGGCGCTCCTCACGGACCTGCTCCGCAGGTCGGGGAGGCTCCGGGAAGCCCGCGCCGTGGCAAAAGAGGTCCTGCTACGGAACCCGGAGCCCGTCATAGCCGACATCATGCGGTTCCAGGTGCAGCTGTCGACCGCATCGGATCGGAACGCCCACACCGTCGCCGAGGCCCGGCGGTTCAAGCAGCCGACGCCGCTCTGACCGGGCAACCGGGGGACCCCCACCATTTGTATACTGTTCCGCCGATACAGTAAGCAATGGATATCACGATACTCTCCCCCGGTATCTATACCTACGGCGCCATGCTGATCGGCGGCGTCCTCCGCGACGCGGGCCACCGGGTGACCCTCACCCGAACGCCCGCCGCTCCGGCCACTCCAATCCTGCTCATGAGCCTCTTCTCGACCCAGCACCTCCTCGATCCCGCTATCCGGGATCTGGTCCGGACCCACCGCGAGCAGGGGGGGGCGGTCTACGTCGGGGGGCCGGTATCGGCCGCACCGGAAATGGTGCTCGGGGAGCTCGGCCCCGACGCGGTGGTCGTCGGCGAAGGGGAGGAGACGGTGGTCCGCCTCGTCACCGAGGGAGTCTCGACTATCCTCCCCGGGATCGCCTACCTCGACGGCGACCGGGTGGTCGTGACGCCGCCCGCACCGCCAGCGCCGATCGACCGGCCGCTCCCCCTGATCCCGGAAGACATCGGGAGCCAGAGCATCCGGGGCGCGAGCGCCTACATCGAGACCCACCGGGGGTGCATCGGGGGATGCACCTTCTGCCAGGTGCCCCGGTTCTTCGGGAGAGCGGTCCGGAGCCGGCCGCTTGCAAGCATCGTCGAGGAGGTGAAGGCTTTTGCGGCGCACGGCGCCACACGGCTCTCGGTCTCCGGGGGGACCGGATCGCTCTACGGCTCTCACAACGGGGAGATGAACCCGGAAGCCTTCATCGGCCTCCTTCGCGGGATGGCCGGGGTGATGGGGCCGCGGAACGTCTCTTCTCCCGACATCCGCGTCGACTGCATCACCGATGAGGTCCTGGACGCCATCCGGCGGTATACCATCGGGTGGGTCTTCTTCGGGATCGAGTCGGGGAGCGACCGGGTGCTCCGGATGATGGGCAAGGGTGCGACCGTGCGGCAGGTCGAGGAAGCGGTGGAGCGGTGCCGGGAGCACAACCTCAGGGTTGCGGGAAGTTTCATCGTCGGTTACCCCGGAGAGACGGAGCGGGACTACGAGGCGACAAAAGACCTGATCGCCCGTCTCTCTCTCGACGACGTCTTCATAAGCAGCGCCGAACCCATTCCCGGGACACCGCTTGCCGCCCTCGCGGCAAGGACGCCACGGGAGAAGAACCCGTCTTTTATTCCCCATACCGGGGAGTACCGGGCGTTGAACCTCACGGAGAGCGAGGCCCGGTGCTTTGACCTGATGATGCATGCCGATATGTACCGCCCGCAGATCCGGCTCGTGACCGAAGAAGTCTACGCCGCGTACCTCGCCGAGGCAAGGAAGCAGGGGCAGGATATCAGGGCGGCGACCGAACTCATTCTCCGCTACGCCCGGGACCGGACGTAAAGTCCGGGACGGCAACCCCTCCCCCGCTACGTTGCAATATTCCGATCCCGTCCTATTCGGGAAACTCTTAAGTATCTTCGATCCTCTACCCCCCATGCCTTGAGGGGGTATCCCCTTCGCCAAGGCGGGAACACACTGGAGGTGCAGAAGGATGGTTGAGAGACAGGCAGGGTCGGTGCTGGAAACCCGACCGAGAACGGAAGGGGCAATGAACCTGATGCGCACAGACGACATCAGGGATCTCAAAGCACAGAACCCGGAAGGAGAAAACCTCGGTGAGGTCGGAGACATCGCGATCGACCGCGATACCGGGTGCATCGCGTATGCGGTGCTCTCGTACGGCGGAATCCTCGGATTCGGCGAGAAACATTTCGCCATTCCCTGGGAAGCGATTCGCATCCGGCCTGAAGAGGGGATCGCCGTCATCGATGCGGATAAACAGACATTTGAGAGTAATTCCGGATATATCAGGGACAGAATTCCCCGGGAAGGAGACTGGAGTCTGGTCCGGACAGTCCCGGCGGCGGCAGCGACGGCAGCGACAGCGGCGACCGCAGCGAAATCGATGCGCCGAGAAGAGGAGAGAGATATCCCGCAGCCCGCCGTTCAGACGGTTGCAGCCGGCTGGGGAGGGCAGCAGAAGGCGCATCCGGCTGAAGAGGCCGGGAGGGAATATCCGGCGGAGAGGGAGGCGCACGCTCCGACGCCCGAACCCACGATGGGGACCAGGGAGAGAGCGGGAGCAGAACGCCCGGTTACAGCGACCGGGAAGCCGTCTCTCGCGCACCTCTCCGCCGCAGACCTGCAGACATACCT
>NZ_DANC01000055.1:41936-44593 GCF_002499755.1 Methanoculleus sp. UBA291
CCTGCAGACATACCTCAAGGGGATGGACTATCCCGCGGGCAAGCGGGACCTCATCGCCCACGCCCGGAAGAACAACGCTCCGGAGGACGTGATCGCCGCGCTCGAAGGGTTCGGTGAGCGGACCTATCAGTCGGCCGCAGACGTGAGCGTGGAGTTCGGCAAAGAGAGCCGGACGGAGCGGCCGGTTGAGACGGCGACCCGATCCGGGAAGACCGGTGCAGCAGTCGGTGAGAGGCCTCCCGAAACCCGGAGAAGAGCGCCGTCCCTTGCGCATCTCTCCGCCGCAGACCTGCAGGTCTACCTCAAGGGGATGGACTACCCTGCGGACAAACAGAACCTGATCACCCACGCACGGGGGATGAATGCCCCGGAGGACGTGATTGCCGCACTCGAACTCTTCAGTGAGCGGACCTATCAGTCGGCAGCCGATGTGGGCGCGGAGTTCGGCATCGTCAAGTGATACGGGGAACTCCTGCGTTGCGGGCGACGGCCGGGAAATACCCTTCCCGCCTCCCCCGCATACTCTATCTGCGTTGGAAGAAACCTGCCGATGCCCGGACGGCTACCTTGAGTCGACAGGGGACTTCCCGCTCCACCTCCCTCCACCCCCATAAGTTAAATAGTCGCAACACGTATCGCCCGCTCCGCGCGAAGGCGGGATCGTCTTCGAAAGCGCACCAGGGATATGGTGGTTGCAATGGCGGAAACGATTCTGGAGCGGCGGAGGGCGGAAGGGCAGGAGTTCTTCTCGTCCGAAGATGTTGTGGGAAAGCGGGTGAAGAACCCGGAAGGCTACGACCTCGGGGAGATCTCAAGCCTGCGGATCGGGCTCCCCACGGGAAAAGTGGCGTACGCGGTCCTCAGGACCGGGGGCATGTTAGGTCTCGGGTCGAAGATCTTCGCGATCCCGATTGAGGCGATGGTCTACCGGCCGGGGGACGATGTTTTTGTGGTGAACATCAGCAAACATAAAATCGACAGCGAGTCGGGGTTTTCGGAGGGGGATTGGCCGAGGGAAGCAAACTGGAACCTGATCGAGTCGACCCGGCCGATGGGCCCCCCGAGCCAGGAGGAGGCCCGGGCCGTGACCCGGACGGAGGCCACGCCCCGGGAGACCGTCACGACCGGGCAGGCGGGGGCGCGGGAGATCCCCGTTCGGGAAGAGAGGCCGATAAAAGCGGAGGAGGTGGAGGGCAGAACGGTGGAGACCCGGACGGCGGCGGAGGCGCATGCTCCGACGACCGGACCCTTCACGCGGGCGAGAGAGGAAACGGGAGCCAGGAGGCTGTCTTTCGCACACCTCTCCGCCGCAGACCTGCAGGTCTACCTCAAGGGAATGGATTACCCGGCAGGCAAGCGGGACCTCGTCGCCCATGCACGGGGGATGAGCGCACCGGAAGACGTGATCGCCGCGCTCGAGACGTTCGGCGAGCGGACCTACCAGTCTGCCGCGGATGTAAGTACGGAGTTCGGCAAACTCAGGTGAACCTTCGTTCCCGGGCTACAGGCAAAGTCGGGTCTGCACCGTTTCCCGCCCGCCGAACGTGAGGTAACGCCCGGCGGTCGTTCCCCGGACTCCGGCCCGTCCGAGGTCGGCAGGCCCGGTGAACGGCCGTTTCCGGCGCAGGGCGAGTATCCGGTCCGCACCCTTCGGCCCGATCCCGGGAGTGCGGAGGAGGTCGCAGCGCGGAGCGGTATTGACATTCACCGGGCTTTGACCGGTTGCAAGGACCTCCTTCGGGTCGCGGTTCGGGAAAAACCCTTTTTCATCGAGAACCGCCCGGAGTTCATCGGCCGCAACGCCGTAGTCCCGGAGCAGGTAATCGGCCTGATACCACCGCCGAGCCCGCCACGCCGGGGTATCGGGGTGCGACGCAAGAGGAGTTCCCGGCAGGGCGCGGAACGCGGCGAAGTAAACCCGGGACGGCCGGACCCGCCGGTACTGGTCGGCGAGGCAGGCGAGGACCTCCGCATCGGTCTCATCCGCCGCCCCGAGAACGATCTGGGTGGTGTGACGGTCGGGTTTCTCCTCCGCTACCCAGGCCTGGCGCTTCAGGATATCCTGCCGGTAGTCTTTCACCCCGGCGATGCTCCCGAGGCGGTCGGGGGACGTCGCCTCCAGGTTGATGCTGATCCGATCCGCCACGCATGCGGCATCGTGGATGTCGACACGGGCGGCGCCCGGGAGGATTTTGAGGTGAAGGTAGCCGTCGTAGCCCCGCCGGCGAAGGATCTCCCCCGTCTCCACGAGGTCGTGCATTACGCAATCAACGTCGCGAGCGATTCCGGAACTCAAAAAAAGCCCGCCGACAAGTCCCTCCCGCCAGAGGCGGAGAAAAGCCCCGGCAAGTTCTTCCGGGGCGAACGAGAGCCGCTCTCGCTCGAGGCGGACGGCACAATAGGCGCAGTCGTAGGAACAGGTGCCGTTGAGGAGGACCTTGAGCATCCGCCCGCACCCTCCCGCCCGGCGGTTGTACGTAACATGGTGCGCAGCCAGGAGGGGCCGAATGCACTCTCCGGGACAGCAGAGGTCGAACCTCCCGGCGGCGGTAAGACGGGTGAGTTTCTGCTCTTGCATCGACATACCGAAGGCATCGACTCGCAGGAAAAAGAGCCTGTGCCGGGCGCGGGGTGAAAGTGCCTGAAGAGTCCTATGA
>NZ_DANC01000055.1:44777-46522 GCF_002499755.1 Methanoculleus sp. UBA291
CATTCTTCAAGTATTGCGTCGTGGGGTACCGGTGCTCCCATCGTGCACATCTCTTTCTGCTCACGATCGGCCATGCTCTTTTGACGGATAAGGTGTGGCCGCTCCATCTTTGCGAGTGCGTGGTAGCAGAACTCTTCCAAGACTCTATGCCTGCGTAATCGTGATCCGGAGGGAGTCAACATTTGTCGCAGAGTTCCAAGACGCAATATCTGCATTTGAAGGGGAGAGATACGGGTGCTCCGCGGTGCTGGTACTTCACCATACCCCGAAGATCAAACTACCGAATTCCGGGTGCTGCCGACTCCCGTTAAGGCGTCACGGGAGACCTTATCGTTCGATGCCGGACGCTAACATGAGCGAAGTTACTGATTCTGGAATATCGCAGTTCGGGGGACTCAGGGCGACGGGGAACGACTGGCCGAAGGGCAGGAGTTAAAGCGCCGCAGGAGCAGGCAGGGTACGCCGGACGGGACGTCCGGGGTTTGAGAAGACCGAAGGTCTTCGAGTAAGGGCTTCTGGAAGGACGTACGGATACCCTCCTATGGGAGGGAGATTTTCCCGTCCCCACCCCCGGTGACGATAGCCACCACGGTCCACTGCATGGGAACATACTTCCGGAAGGACGAAACCCGGGCCGCGACATCTCGTGCTCGACTGTCACCTCTTTGGTGACGGCTGGGGAGTTGAGGGAACTCTGTATGGGTTCTAAAATTAGCGAACGACCGGGACCATGTGCACTTTCGTATTTTGCAATCTTGAATACAATTATATCATTTTCAAGCAACCCTGTATGGAGTTATCTGTATTTCAACCAAATCAAGAGACACATTAAGGAAGATTTATTTGGATAAAGAGATCCAATAGGAATTAGTGAAGAAGATGCCGCAGAGCCTCCATGAGGGAGTTATCACATTCGATGCAGACTTAAAATTGGAAATGTTGTCTTGCTTTGATAAAACCGTAGATGATAGTGGGTATATTGTTGAACGCGATGATCCAAGTCAGCGAGTTCTCACACCCGACGGAGAAAACGTCGCATTAGATGAATTTGCCGGGATAAGAAAAGGCTCTGAAATATTCATCAAAGCAGACTTGCCCTCATTAATCAAGCTCCTGGACACGCTTGAGTAACATGGCTTTCCTTGATAGCCTCAAAGAATTCGTGAGGGTTAATCTGAACATAAATATCCAAGTTGGGGTGAAAACTGTAAATATCACCGCTGATCCAGGAGCAGATGTAGTTAGTTTCGATGAAACCAATGGGGCACTTAAGATCAACTGGAAAAAACTGCCTGAGGATAAGATAGAAGAATTAAAGCCGGTGATCGCGGATGCGGTCAGAGAACATAACGCTTTGTTGATTGAGACCGGATCCAAAGAAATACTTGAAGAGATCAAAACCACAGAGAGTTCAAATGAAGAGCGGGAATTTCTGTCCTTCTTTAAGGGCAAAATCCCCGATGATGATTACACGGCCTTGCGCGCATCCTTATATGTGAAGAGACGATTTGAAGAGGGCGCACAAAAAGAGGAGATTAATAGATTAAAGTCGGACATTTTAAGAAGATACTCAAAGCGTGGGAGGAATATTTGCGACCTTTGTAGCGCAGGATACTTCAAAGGGTTGATAAAAATATATGGAAGTCATCCTAAAAGTTTCCAGCGGCTGACGATTCCTATAGTTCAGAGTATTCTGTCGCCTCCCCGCGAAAAATTGAGTGGTCTCTGGCGTCAAACCTCTGATA
>NZ_DANC01000030.1:0-14519 GCF_002499755.1 Methanoculleus sp. UBA291
AGTGGCGCGCCCGCTACTTCGAGGAACTCGGTGAGGGGAAGGACCGTCTTCAGAAGATCATGAATGAGACGAGCCGGTGCATTAAGTGCTACCAGTGCATTGAAAACTGCCCGATCTGCTACTGCGTCGAGTGCAGCACGAAGAAGTCGTACCTGGTCGAGCCGGGAGAGGTTCCGCCGCCCTTCATGTTCCACCTGATCCGCTACGCCCACATCGCGGACTCGTGCATCAACTGCGGCCAGTGTGAAGAGCACTGCGCGATGGATATCCCGAACTCGCTCTTCATGCATGCCCTGCAGGTCAACCTCCAGGAGATGTTCGGCCACACCCCCGGTGTGGACATGGAACTCCCGGTCCTCGCGCTCGTCGAGGAGAGGACGGAACGCAAGCGGCTTGCCGACACCGGCAGCGACCAGATCTTCAATATCTTCGGGTAAACCAAAGACCATTCTTTTTTTTGACATTGTTAAAACCCCTCCCTTTAAATTCAGGGGCAAATTACCTCGGAACTCACCCCGACTTGCTTTCCGCCCGGGAACGGGTGCGATGAGCGGGACGTCCGGGGTTTGAGAAGACGAGTTCGTCCCAAAATGCCTCTGCCGGGAGGGGGCATCCCCCTTCGAAACTCTTCGAGTTTCTCAAGTGCCCGCCCTGTGGCCGGGCACCCTTCGCAGCCTCGCGGTGCTCATGCACCCGGTTCGAAGACCAAAGGTCTTCTCAAGCTCCGGCCCATCGCACCGTTCCGCCGGGTGCACCTCCCCGGTCCCTCCCCCACGTGGTGATATCCAGTGGGAAGCTGTTTCACCCTTCTTGCCACAGATATGGTTCAGGTGCTAGAATCCTCGGAGGGAAGTGTTCCGATAATTTTGGGACGACCTCGACCAAAGGTCTTGGAGCGGGGGCTTTCTGAAAGGAGCGTATGGGGCGGCGGCGTCGCCACGGTCTACGGGGGACAAACGGAGGAACGAAGTTTTTCTTAAAGGCGGCGGACGGAATGACGGGTGATGATCGAAGGCATCTTCCCGGGGGTCGCGTCTTCAAAAAAAAGAGCGGGTCCCTTCACGGGACCGTGTGGGAGAGAGTCGGGATGGAACTCTGGTTTGAGAATGTCTCCTCGTGGCCGTCCGGGAACCGGACCACCGTCCGGTCAGGGGAGAAGTCGGCATCAACGAGCGGTGCGAACCAGTAACCGTCGAGCACCTCCTGAGCCCCGGTGAAGTCGAGTCCCGGCGTCGAGTAAGCGTCCCCGCCGTCGGTGCTGGTGACCTTTGCAAAGTCCTGGACCGTGAACCTGGCGACATCGCTCTCGGCTGCGGCCACCGTTACGGGGGCTCCCAGCGTCCCCTCGAGCGCGGACTTCAGTTCCTGCTCCGGTTCGGCAATCTTGAAGAAGACGGCAATCCTCTCGATCCAGGAGAGGGTATAGTCAAAGGTGATCTCGGCACTCCCGTCCTCGTCCACGGCTACCAGAAGGTTGTCCGCGCTGAATGCCCCGGCCGGTGCCACCATCAGCGTCAGGACCAGAAGGGAGGCGACCAGAATTCCGCGTTTCATGCTTCTACCTCGAACAGCCGTATGCCGTTTGTACGGATAAATCTTTTGAAAGGGTCTCCTCTGTGTCACGGCGTGATAGTTCCCGGCCGGCTCCGAAACCACGGCTGTCCGGCGATCCCTATTCCGCCGTCAATGCACCCGCAGCCAGAGGTGCAGGTTGCGGTAACTGACGTCGGTGAGGTTGTCCATCGGGATATCTTCCGGAGGCGCCTCCTTGAAGAGGAGGAACTCGATCCTGTTGGTGTCCGGACCCATGACCCTGAATGAGTAGGGCTGCTCCACGGTCCGGTTATGCGGCACCGTAACGGAGAACCGGTCAAGGAGCGTCGCCGAGACGACTATCGACCGGTTTGTTGCATTATCGAACCGGCTCTCGACGGCAAACGTCTCTACCGTGTAGGTGATATCCCGATGCTCGTGGTTCCCGATACCGATGATGACCGTCTGCGGTGTTCCGGCCATGAACTCGGTCGGGTAATCGGCCGCCTTCCCCCCCGGCCCGAGGATGTAGAACTCGGTAAATTTCTCTCCCTCCTTCGGGACCACGACGATGAAGACCGTCGTCGCGACGGCCACAAGGACGGCGGCAATGAGGACGAGGCTCAGGACCCGGGCGACCCCGGACGTGGAACCGCCGGGACCCTCCTTCCGTGTCGCGAACCGGGTTCCCGGCTGGATGGTATTGAGCGGCAGGGCAAAAAACACGTATAGCGGGCTCTCGCAGATGACCGGCACGGAGATGCTCGGTGAGTCCGGGGAACCGATGAGGCGGTCTATAGCGGGTGCGGGCGGCATTCCGTCATCCATAAATAGCCATGCTATAAATAGGTTCTCCGGGAGCGTCTCCCGTCCTCGCAAACGACAACCGGGCAATCGATAAAGGTCTCACCTGAGCACCACCATATGCTGTTTCCCCCGTCCGGGATCGCCTGCGGAGAGAATCAGTATCTTTTAATTGAAATGCGGCACATGTGCAATGGTTATGCCCCGGGAAGACAGGGACGAGCAAGCTTTCACGGGCCTTGAAGCAGCCATCGTCTTTATTGCCTTTGTCGTCGTTGCGTCGGTTTTTGCCTACGTCGTGCTCGGAGCGGGCATGTTTGCGTCGCAGAAGAGCCAGGAGACGATGCACGCCGGCCTCGAAGAAGCCGGGTCCGCTCTCTGCCCGGGCTATACGGTCATTGCAAAACTCGATAACGATCAGGGTCGTCTTGATTTCATAGCATTTGACCTTGAGACCGCGAACGACCTCGCAGCAATCGATATGAGGAACATGACCTATACCCTCGCCACAACGGAGACCCTTGTCACGTTCCTTCCCGGCGACCCCCGCGTAACCGAAGACTGGCGGTACCGAAAAGATGCCGGAGACATCCTGGAACTGGGGGAGGTCGTCGCGGTGACCCTGGATACGGACGGCGCAGGCATCGGGCGGGGGATACGTTCACCGTCGAGATGACCGCCGCAGGTGGAGCGACCGCTTCACTGACCCGAACAATCCCCGCAGGTATTGAGAAGAATGTTTATATCGAACTTTTCTAACACGAGAGGTTCCGGCCGTGACCCGTCGGATGCCGGGTTTACCGGCCTTGAGGCTGCGATTGTGCTGATCGCTTTTGTCGTGGTCGCTGCCGTCTTCGCGTATACCGTCCTTGCGGTGGGTATCCTCTTCTCCGGGGAGAGTCGGGCAACCGTTCACCAGGGAGTCCAGCAGGCCGGCTCGGCCTGTACGGTGACCGGCACCATCTACGGCATCAGCGAAACCTCCGGACGCATCGATGTAATCCTCGTCCCGGTCGGGCTTACTGTCGGCAGCGAGCCGATAGATATGACCACGGTCTCCGTCCGGCTGGTCGGTCCTCATCATATGGAAGAACTCCAGCGCAACGATCCTCTCATTGCCGCAACCCCCGATAGCGGACACTGGAGCGTCCGGGAACGGTTGAACGGCGACGCTGACCTCGTTCTTGAGCCCGGGGAGCAGTACACGTTGAGCATCGCGCCGGAGAACAGGGCCGACTGTGTTCCTTACGGGACGTTTGCCGTCGAGATCAACCCGGCGGGGAGGGCGGCGCTCCGGGTGGAGAAGACCGTCCCGGGCGGCCTTGAGAGGGTGACCCGCCTTGACTGAAAGGCCTTACCCGGCGTTCAGGAAGTCCCGGTGCCGGGTCAGCCCGATCACCCCGGCAACGCTCACCCCGACGAGCAGCAGGTAGTCCTCCGGCCCCGCGCCGGCCATCAGGATGCTCTCCGGGATGCCTGCCGCCAGGGCGGAGATGGCGGCGAGAGCGAGGAGGCCGAGGAGCGGGACGGCGACGCGGATGAGTCCGCGGCCAAGTCCGGCGAGGCCCGGAAAGATCCCACGGCAGGCGGCGAAGACGATGCCTGCCGATGCAGCGAGGAATATCCATTCAGAAAACGAAGATACCTCTGCGAGGATCGCGTTGCCGAAGAAGTCGTCAAACTCGTAGGGCTCGTAGGGGCCGAGGAGCGGGAAGTACCAACTGACGGGCATCGTCCACATCAGGTCGAGAACCTGGTGAGAGAGTACGCCCGTTGCGACGGCGAGGAGCGCGAACGATCCCCGCCGCCGTTCGAGGACGATGCCGGCGATGAGGAGAAGCATGACGAAGAGCAGCCCGTGCCCGACCGTCCTCCCGGAATCGAGGGATTCTGCAAGAAGGAGGTGTCCCACCGGTTTATCGAGCAGGTCCGGGAGGACGGCCCCGAGAGCGGCGAAGCCGATGAGCCGTCGATCGCCGATGCGTCCGGCAATTGCGAGACCCAGGATGAGGCCGAGAAACAGGTGACAGGCGAGGAACATCCGTCATGAAATCGATGTCGGAGGGATATAATCCTGCGGGTCTCCGCAATGGATATACCCGGCGAAAACCGATAGTTCTTCATCAACTGCAAGAGAACGATCATGGCCTCGCTCGATAGATCCGAGCTCCTCATCGTCTTCGCTTCCGTCCTCATCGGCAGCGCGGCGGGCTGGTGGAGCGGCATGCACTGGGGAAACAGCATCGTCAGCGTCGCGTCGACGCTCATCGGGACCGTCGTCGGTTATTACGTCATTGTAGCCGTTCTTCGAGCCGTGGGTCACCCGGTCGAGTAGCCGGCGTGGAAAGGGCACGCTTCACGCAGACACTCGCGATTGACGTCGCTGAACTCACACCGGATCTTCCCCGGTACGGGGAGAACTACTCCGAACCGCTCGGCAAGGAACGTGACCGCGGTGCGGATCGCAAGCCATGAGTCGCGTTTGCAGCACCGGGGACCGCCGTGCCGGGCGATCTCCATCAGGCTTCGTGCGGTCATCTGATTGGCAAGCGACCACTCCTGCTTCTTCAAGGGCGTGGAACCGGTGATCAGGCTCACGAAGAGGCCGGTCCCGACCGCCGCGCCGCAGGTGCCGTGAGTCCCGCAGAACCCGCCCGGGACCACGCCGGCCCGCTCGCGGGCCTGGCTGAGTAGCGCCTTCTTTCGCTCCGTTTCTCCTTCGTGGTTGCAGTACGCGGCGATGAGGCATGCCGGCACGAGGAAGTGGTGCTCCGGTCCGTGCATCCTGACCGCCGGGTAGCGCATCAGGATACAGGCGATGGCAAGCGGGTCTTCGAGCATCGTCGTGGTGCCGAACTCCTCGATGAGGTCGAGCGCCTCCAGACTGTGGCACCGGTCGCAGACGAAGTGCCCGGCCTCGCAGGCCGCCGTGGTTCTGTGGACCTCCCCACAGACGGCACACGCAAGGTCGCGGGGCTCTCCATACAGAAGGTCCCTGCCGCAGATCAGGCATCCGGCCCTATGCTCCATGGCAGGAGGGTGCGCCGCTGTACCCCATAAGCCTGCGCTCGGCCGGGATCAGGGAGCGGCCGGGTCCGGGGGAACTCGTTCTTCCGGCACCCCCGGACCCGGTCGGCGAAGGTCAGGAGAGACGGGCGGTGGGAGAGCAGGTGGTCATCCGGTCCCGGACGATGGTCTGAAGCGTCTGCCGGATCTGTTCATCGGTCTGTGTTCCAGGTTCGTCTTTCAGAAAGGTCTTCACCGGGTCTTCACCGGGTCTTCACCGGGTCTTCACCGGGTCTTCACCGGTTTCCGCATGATATCCCGGGTAAAGGCGATGGCACGCCGGCGGTAGTCCGTGGTGCTTATGGTGCAGGCTCAAGGAACGGCGAGTCGGTGGATGGAACCCGGGGGAGTTCCATCCCCGCCTCGCGTATAATATCTCTGCTCCGGGGGGCAGAGGGACAAATCAGAAAGGCTATCGAGTGGCGCGGTGAGAGTCTCCTATGGTATCGCTGAGCGCCGGCCGCTTCTCCGGGGTGATTCCGGGAGCGCTGGCAGGCGGCGGTGTCTTTCTTCTCGGCCGGTCGGGTCTCCTTCCGGACCCGGTGATGACGGTGGCGTTCCTCTTTTTCGGGGGTTTTGTCGCCGGTCTCTTCACCCGGGGAAGGGCCAGGGACGGGGCCGTTGCCGGCGCCGTCTGCGGGGTGCTCGTGGCGCTGATCGCAGCGACCCTCATGAGCCTGGCGGCGAGAGACCCCTCGTTCTTGTCAACCTTTGCGTTCTACCCCCTGATCTTCACGGGGCTCCTCCTCCCCTACAACGCCATCGGCGGAGCGGCGGGAAGTGCGGTGCGTAGCGCTCTCCGGAGAGACGGTGCCGCCGGGGAGCGGGGCGGGTGGCACGGGATCGCCGTCGGTACGGTCGTCATCGTCGGTTTGGCCCTCGTATCCGGTCTCCTCGGTCTGCTGGTCGTGGTGGCCGCTCCGCTTGCCGGCGGATTCACCGCGGGGTATGTCTCCGGGGGCAGGCCAAAAGATGGTCTAAAAGCCGGTTTTGTCACGGCACTCTTCGGGGCCGGCCTCCTCTTCTTCATCCCGCTGCTCTGGACCGCGTTGCACGATTTCGGGTTCGCCGACACGTTCGAGGGGATGGTCGCGATCGCCCTGGTCTACCTCTTCATCCTCTTCGGGACCGCCGGCGGGGTTGCCGGTGCGGCTGTTCGGGCGAGGTTTGGGGAAGAGCGGGGCAGGAATTTGAGATACCCTGAGGATTAGAGGGGGTCTTTTTTCACTCCCCGTAAAAGATGCTTGCTATCGCATAGAGGTCCATGTCCACCGTCTTGAGGTGCGCCACCGCCTCTTCGAGCGGGACCGCGACGATATCGTCTCCCCGGAGCGCGACCATCTTCCCGAAGTCCTTCTCCCTGACGAGGTTTGCCGCCGCCACCCCGAACCGGGTCGCGAGCACCCGGTCGTGCGCCGTCGGCGACCCGCCGCGCTGGACGTGCCCGAGCACCGTCACCCGCACCTCCATCCCGAGCCGCTCTTCGAGCTCGTCGCGCAGGTAGTTCCCGACGCCGCCGAGCGCCGCGTGGCCGAACTCGTCCGTCCGGGCGGACTGCGTGATCGCCTCCGCCATCCCCTTCGGCTGGGCGCCTTCGGCGACCACGACGATGCTGAACTTCTTTCCCCGCTCGTAGCGCGCCCGGAGGTGGCTGGCGACCTCGTCGAGGTCGAACGGGATCTCCGGGATGAGAATCGCGTCGGCTCCGCCCGCGATCCCGGCCACGGTCGCGATCCATCCGGCATTTCGGCCCATCACCTCCACCACCATGACCCGGTGGTGCGACTCCGCCGTGGTGTGGAGGCGGTCGATCGCCTCAGTGACGATAGAGACGGCGGTGTCGAACCCGAAGGTGTAGTCGGTCGCGGCGACGTCGTTGTCGATGGTCTTCGGGATCCCCACCACCGGGACGCCCATCTGCGAGAGTCTGTTTGCGACCCCGAGGGTATCCTCGCCGCCGATTGCAACAATCGCGTCGATCCCGAACTTTCTGATGTTGTCGCGCAGCCGCTGAACGTCCGCCTCATTCTTGAACGGGTTCGTCCGCGACGTCCCGAGGATCGTCCCGCCTTTCGGGAGGATCCCGGTCACCGAGTAATCGGTGAGCGGCTCGACGTTCCCTACCACGAGGCCGAGCCATCCGTCCCGGACTCCGATCGTGTCGAACCCGTGCTTTGCCCCCGTCCGCACGACCGCCCGGATCACCGCGTTCAGACCCGGGCAATCCCCTCCTCCCGTGAGAATGCCGACCGTCGTCATCCCGTCACCCTCTCCCTTCGCAGATCCTCACCGCCTCGTCCACATCCGCGTCGTCGAGGGTGATCGCCGATATCGCGTTGCAGAACCGGACCGCCTCTTCAAGCGGCCGCTGGTGTATGTTCCTGCCGGTCGCGTTCCCGACCGTGCCGCCGATATGGATCTGGTCGTGGAGGTGCTGCAGGAACTCCTCGGTGCCGACGTGCGACCCCCCCGCACAGACGACGCCGGTCCGGCCGGCGGCCGCCACCGCCTCCCGGAGCAGCGCGGCATCGAGAGACCCGCCCGCTTTCGGCGGGTTCACCTTTGCAAAATCGCTCCCGAGGGTCGCCGCGACGCCCGCCGCTCCCGCGACGAGATGCGGGTCGCGCTCGTCCTTGACCGCTTTGCCCCGGGGGTACATCCAGAGCACGGTGACGAGGCCGTTCTGGTGCGCGTGGTTGACGATCCGGGCAGCCTCCGAGAGCATCACCGGTTCGTACTCGCTCCCGAGGTAGACCGTGTAGCCGACGCCGAGGACGAGAAGCCCTGTCCGGTTCCTGAAGTCGACAACCTGCTGGACGCGGTGGAGTTCCGAACTATACGGGTCGCGCTGGGAGGTCGCGACAAGGTTGGTCTTGGAGTTGAGTTTGACGAGATAGGGCACGTCCCGATAATCCGTGCCGTACCGGGCAATCAACCCGAGTTGCGTCGCAAGCACCCCGATCCTCGCCCGGCTCGCGATCCGGAAGAGGTGTTCGGGATCGGCGTCGTCGGGATGGATGCCCTCACCAAAGAAATCGCTGTTGAGGTGCTCGATCTTCTGGTCCCCGGCAAAAAGCATCAGCCTCCCGGTGCCGTGCGTCATCTTCCGGTAGTTCTCCCGGTAGCGCTCCCGCTCCTCGGCGGGCACATCGAGAGGTATTCTGATATCCGGTGCAGGTGGCATACCCCTCTCTCCCCATCCCGCATACTTAAGTGTTGCTGGAATCCGGACCCGGGTTTACGTTCGCGGCCGGGAGTGCATTTGCGAACGTTTATTTCACTTTCCGTCAGACTCTTTCGTAGTTACTCGGCGCTGTTCTTTCGGTTGAACGCGGCGTCGTACCAAACTTAGGGATAGCCAATGGACGTTCTGTCAATCCTCATCGACTGGTTCCCATATCTTCTTTCGGGCATCGGCGCCACGCTCGGTCTTGTTCTGAGCGCCCTTGCCCTCGGGTTCGCTCTCGGGCTCCCTATGGCGCTCGGCCAGGTCTACGGCTCCCGCCCGGTGCGCTCCGTCATCGGGGTCTACGTCTGGTTCTTCCGGGGCCTTCCCATCCTCGTCCTGCTCTTTCTCTTCTGGTTCGGCATCTTCCCCGGGCTCGGGCTCGGTCATCTCCCGGCGTTCGTCGTCGGCGTTGTCGTGCTGGGCCTCCGGGGGGCGGCATACCAGTCCCAGATCTTCCGGGGTGCAATCCAATCCGTCGGGGAAGGACAGATGGTCGCGGCGCGGTCGCTCGGGATGAGCAGGCGTACCGCCATCCGATCCGTCGTTCTCCCCCAGGCGATGCGCATCGCTCTCCCGGGATGGTCCAATGAATACCCCAACATGCTGACCGACTCGGCGATCTGCTACGCCATCGGGGTTGTGGAACTGCTCACCATCACGACGAGGATCGTCACACTGACGTACATAACGATGCCGATCTACCTCGCTGCGGCGGGGATTTATATCATCCTGAATTACGGGGGCCTCAAACTGCTGCACGGGCTGGAGAAGCGGGTGGAAATCCCGGGATTCGGAGCCGGGACGGTGTAGAACATGAACAACGAGTATGTGCTGAAGGTCGAGGACGTTCACAAGTCCTTTGGGGATAAGGAGGTATTGCGGGGGGTCTCGTTCAATGTCCGGAGAGGCGAGACGAAGGTCTTCATCGGCCCCTCGGGGACGGGAAAGAGTACGCTTCTGCGGTGCATCAACCAGCTGACGATACCCGACCGCGGGAGGGTCTGGCTCGACGGAGAGGAGGTCACGAACTCGGGGGCCCGGATCAACTACTTCCGGCAGAAGATCGGGATGGTCTTCCAGAACTTCTTCCTCTTCGACCACCTCACCGCGCTCAAAAACGTCGAACTGGCGCTGCTCAAGGTCAAAGGCATGGGGAAAGCGGAGGCCCGCGAGAAGGCGCTCACCGAACTCCGGCAGGTGGGGATGGAAGAATGGGCCGACCACTACCCGGCGGAGCTCTCCGGCGGTCAGGCCCAGCGTGTCTCCATCGCCCGGGCGCTTGCCATGGACCCGGACGTCATCCTCTTCGACGAACCGACGTCCGCGCTCGATCCCGAATTGACCCGGGAGGTGCTGGAGGTCATGAAACGGCTGGCCCGTGAGGGGATGACGATGCTCGTCGTCACCCACGAGATGGGGTTCGCCTGCTCTGTGGCAAATGAGGTTCTTTTTATGGAGAACGGCGTGGTGGTCGAGCAGGGGTCGCCGGACCTGCTCCTGCACGACCCGCGGTACACCCGGATGAAGGACTTCATCGGCCGACTCGACACTTTCCGGGGAGACTGAAGAGACGCATGGACCAGGCAGTCTTCATCTTCGAGATCCTCTTCCCGGCGCTGATGCAGGGGCTGGTTGTAACCCTGCAGTTGATCGCGTGCTCCGCCCCGTTCGGCCTCGCGCTCGGGATCGGCGTTGCGGCGGGAAGGCAGTACGGCGGCCGCGTCATCTCCTGGCTCTGCAGGATGTATGTCTTTCTCGTCAAGGGTACGCCGCTCCTTCTCCTCCTCTTCATCCTCTACTTCGGCCTCCCGACGATAGGAATAACCTTCACCGCGTTCACCGCATCGGTGATCGGTTTTATCCTCTGCAACGGGGCGTACAACGCCGAGTACGTCCGGGGTGCGCTCATGTCGATCAAGGACGGCCAGATGGTCGCCGCTCAGGCGCTCGGGATGACCCGGGCTCAGGCGATCACGAGCGTCGTCCTGCCGCAGGCGCTTCGCCGGGCGATACCGGGCCTCTCGAACGAGTTCATCTACCTGATCAAGTACTCGTCGCTTGCCTACATGCTCACGGTGATCGAACTCTCCGGAGCGGGAAAACTGGTAGCTACGGAATATTTCCTCTATACGGAGACTTTTTCGGCCGTCGGCATCGTCTATCTCGTCCTGGTGACGATCACGACCGTGGCGGTCCATATCCTCGAAAAGCGGGTGGCCGTCCCCGGGATGATCCGGGCCACGACCGCCGCACAGATGTAACTTTTTTTGAACGAATTCTGCACGAATTTCCCATGTCCCGGGCTTTTCAAAGGCCCGCCCCCGTCCTACCGCCGGTGCGTGTGCCGGTGGTGGATATCGGGCTGATGCGGGTGATCGTGGGCGAGTTCGGCATGGACGTGCCTATGCGAGTGCTCGCCGCTCGCCGAGAGCGGCGGGTCGCCGGCCGCGTGGGTGTGGTCGTGGTGGAGGTCGTCGTGCCGGTGGCGGTGCTCATGGACCGTCGCCGGGTGCCGGTGGGGGTGCGAATGCTCCTCGGTGATGAGCAGCCAGGCACCGAGGGCCATGACGGGCAGTGCGACGTAGAACACGCCCGCCGGACTCTCGGCAAAGAGTGCGAACGAGAAGAGGACGCCGAAGAACGGCGAGACGGCAAGGAGCGAACCCGCCCGGGCAGCGCCGATACCCCGGAGGGCGAGGAGGAAGAGGATGCTCGTCAGGCCGCCGTAGCTGAGAAACCCGACCACCATTGCGGCAGCAGCCGTGGCCGGGTCCGGGAGGTGCTCTCCGGCAGCGAGCGCGAGGAGGAGCGTGACGACGCCGGCCCCGATCCCTTTCACCGAGATGACCCGGAGGGGATCTTTTACCGAGAGTCGCTGCCCCAGGTTGTTGTCGACGGCCCAGAAGAGGCAGGTGAGCAGGATGCCGAGCGCCGAAAGGGAGAGGCCAAAACCACCCGTCGGGTCATGGGTGAGGATGACGCATGACACGGTGATGCACCCGAGTGCAACCCAGACACGGCTGCTCACCGATTCCTGGAAGATCGCCGCAGCGATAAGCGTCGTAGCCACGGCTTCGAAGTTCAGGAGGAGCGCCGCCGTCGCCGCCGGCGTCCCGGGGAGGCTGAAGATCAGGGTGACCGGCGCGAGAAGACCACCACAGACCGTCACACCGATGAGCCAGGGGATATCGCCTCTCTCAAGAGGCGCCTCCATGTGGCTCCGCCGGGCGCCCGTCGCCGCTCCGACGAGGGAGAAGAGCAGGGCGCCGGAACCACTCCCGAGCGAGACCAGCGCGGCGAGGGCGAGCGGGCCGGCCCCGTCGATGAGGAGTTTGGTGAACGGGGCGCTTCCCCCGATGAGGACTGCCGTCGCGAGGGCACAGAGGACGGGCGCACGGTAGTGCAACAGGGTGAACCTCACGCGGTCTCCGCTTGCGGGTTTGCGTGGGTACAGAAAAAGAACCTCCGAACTGGTTGAAGATCGTGAAAAGGGGGACAAAACGTCCCCGATCAGTTCAGGTTGTGCTTCGCTTTGAGTTCTTCCCAGTAGGGATCGGCCTGCAGTTCTGCAAGCGCCTCGTTCATGAACTCGAGGAGTGCGGTGTCCTCCTTCCGGACGGCGACGCCGAGATCCTCCTTTGTCTCAACGGACCCGATGATCTTCGCCGACTTTTCCCTGATGATGTCCTTTAACGAGACGTCGTCGTACATGACCGCATCGATCCTACCTATCGCAAGGTCGCTGACGGCGGCCGGCGTGTCGGGGTAACGCTTCAGGTTTTCTTTCGGCATCGTACCGTTCCGGACCAGGTTATCCTCGACCCAGGTTTCGGCAGTGCATCCCCGCTGCACCCCGATGACCACTTTTCCGGCAAGAATGTCGTCGATCGTCACGTTCGAGTCTTCACGAACCGCGACGTCCTGGTTGACCGTCCAGTAGGGATTGCTGAAGTTGACCGCTTCCAGTCTCTTTTGGGTTATCGACATCCCCGCGTAGACCATATCGATCTTCCCCGCCTGGAGGGTGGGGATGATGGCGTCCCAGTCAACGTCCGCGAACGTCACATTGATGCCGTGCTTTTCGGCGATCCACTTCATGGAATCGACATCGAACCCCTGGGGATTGCCGTCCTTGTCGATATAACTATAGGGGAAGTATGCCTCGTCGATACCGACGATGTAGGAGTCTTTCAATCCCGCTCCACCGGTCCGGTCGGTCGTGCCGGTACACCCTGCACCGGCGATTGTCAGCACCGCAACGATACAGACGAGCAGCGTAAGAATACCACGTGTTCTCATAGGGAAAAGGGTTAGTTAGATAAGTAAAATGAACCTTTTGATTTACGCCGCCGGAGAGCCGTTTTCCCGGAAACCGGGGATGATGACGTTTCTAGAGGCAGTAAACCACTATTTCTGCCGTGGGTCCTTTCGAAAGTCCCGTACGGTGGCGATTATTGCCCGGGGGAGCGACCGATACCGGCCAGCCGCTCCCCGCCGACGTACAGTCGATAGGTATTTATCACACCCTGACCATCGGGGGTCGCCTCCCGGAAGGGAGCGCGGGATACGGTGGTGAGAACGTATGAAAGGCATAAAAGAATCAGCCATGAGCGGGATGTCAAAAGTCGCCGGGGCCATACGGGAACTTGACCCGCAGATCGTCGAGGACAGCACCTCCGGGATCAACTTCCCCGCCTCGAAAAACGACCTCATCTCCCGGGCAAAGGAGAGTCAGGCACCCCCTGCCGTCCTCGATGCATTGAACCAGTTTGGAGACCGGCAGTACAAAGACCCTGCAGACATAAAATCCGAGTTCCAGAGGGTCCAGCAGAAATAATCCTTCTTTTAGCGGCGGGTACCCTCTCCGGAACCTGCCGGACCCCGCCAAGTTATATCTGATCCCGTGTGTACTGGCATGACATGCTCATCGTCGGACACCGTGGCGCGAGGGCACTCGCGCCGGAGAACACCCTGCGTGCCCTGCAAAGAGGGATGGCGTGTGCCGATCTCGTCGAGGTCGACCTGCGCCTTACCCGGGACGGCATCCCGGTTGCAATCCACGACGCAACCGTTAATCGGACGACGGACGGGGTCGGACCGGTCAAAGGCTACACCATCGAAGATTTAAAGGAACTGGATGCAGGCGAAGACGAGACCATCCCGACGCTCCAGGAGGTCCTCGACCTCATCCGCAACGATTCAGGGCTCATCGTGGAGATCAAGGAGCCCGGGACCGAGGAGATTATCGTCTCGGCGATCCTGGACCGGATACCGGAACGGCTCATTCTGGTCTCGTCTCATCCCGGGAGCGTTGCGATGGCAAAGAAACTCCTCCCCGGCGTACAGGCGGGCCTCATCTACTTGGGAGAGGGCGGCGACTCGATAGAACTCGCCCGCTCGGTGAAGGCAGACCTCATCCTCCCGAGGTGGAACCTGGTCGTGCGCGAGGTGATTGATCGGGCGCACAACGCCGGGCTGCTTGTCGTCCCCTGGACGCTGAACACGGAAGACTCCTTTGGAGAGGCGGTCCGGCTCGGCGTCGATGGGTTTGCCAGCGACGACCCCTGCGCCGCACGGCGCTATCTTGAAGGAAGGGCCCGGGAGAGCCCGTCCCCGGCAGGGTAACGGACGGTCAGACGAGCGTCCCCGGCAGGTGCTTGAGGAGCCACGCCTTCACCTCGACATCCAGACCCTCCACCTCTTCATCGAGGGTATGGCCCGCTCCTTCGTAGATGACCAGCCGTTTAGGTTCACGGGCACGCCGGTAGATCTCCTCCGAGGACCGGGGGGAGACGACCGTATCGGCATCCCCGTGAAGGAGGAGGAGCGCCGCATCACCGGGCGGTCCGGCGACCGGCCCGGTCGCGGCGACGGCGACGGCGACGGC
>NZ_DANC01000030.1:14675-47919 GCF_002499755.1 Methanoculleus sp. UBA291
CGACGGCGACGGCGACGGCGACGACCGCCCGAACCGCCGGGTCGCCCGCCGCCTGGATCGCCACCGCTCCCCCGAACGAGTACCCGACGAGCCCGATGGCTGAGATGCCCTGACTCTTGAGAAAATTCATACCGAGGACAGTATCGACGACCGACTCCACGAGGCTGGTCGGACTCCGGCAATGCACCCGGACCGTGCTGATCCTGTCGTTTCGGAGGTCCTGCGCCAGCCGCGGATAGAGGCCGCGTGCAGGGGTATCGAACTCGCCGCCGGCCCCTCCAACCATAACGACACCGTTCCGGGCTTCCTTTGCCGCGTAATAATGGCAGACGGTCGTCCCCCGGTCCGTCTCGATCTCGACGAGATCGTAGACCTCGCCGACCTGCGGTATCCTTTTGACGTTCTTCGGGTGCACCTCGACACTCGTTTTGTCCGCATCTATCTTAATCGCAACCGTTCCGAGCATGGGAGGGAGGTGGATATCGTGCTATTTGTCCTTTGCGGCGGGTCCCGCACGGACGCCGTTATGACGCCAATCGCGGGCGTCAGGGGATCCACGTTATCCGGGGCTCCCGTCGTTCCCGTTTCGGCTGCAGAGGAGCAGGGTAGCCGAAGATCAGCGGCGCCACAATTTGGTGGTCGTCCGGGACCTCCAACGCCGCAAGGAACTCCGGGTTCTCCTGGATGAGAGCTGCAGAGCCGATCCAGCAACTGCCGATGCCGAGCGCCCAGGCGGCAAGCATCATATTCTCTGCACAGAGTGCACAGTCAAGGATACTTGAGGCGACCCCCCGGTCCCCGAGTACCAGGACCAGCACCGGGGCGTTGTAGAAAATGTTGAACTCCGGAGTCGTGAGCGCCGCAAGGAACTCCTCCGTCCCGGGGCGTGCCTCCTCGCCGATCCTCCCCGCGAGGAGCGGTTTGCAGTAGTCCGACATCCTCCGCATCAGGCCCCGGTCCCTCACGACCACAAACTGCCAGGGCTGAAGACCAAGAGCAGTCGGGGCCTGGACACCCGCAGCGATGATCGCCCGGATGGCCTCGTCCGGGAGATCGCGGTCGGTGTAGTTCTTGACGCTTCGGCGCTCCCGGATCACGGAGAGGATCTCGACCGGTTCAATATCCTTCAACATGGGCCTTCATTGGAGGCCTGCCGGTATTTATGCCTGTGGGGCAGGACTCTTCCTATTTTCCTTGCCGGATGGAGAAGCCGTCGAACTCCCCGGAGTGCTCCTCCCGGGTTGCCTGCAGGTCATCGACCCGTGCCGCGGCCGGACCCCGGCGGCAGAACTCGACCATCCGCTCAACCGACTCCCGGTCCCCCTCAAAGACAGCCTCCACACGGCCGTCGGGGAGGTTCCTTACCCAGCCGGTGACCCCCAGATCCCGGGCCTCGTCCTCCACAGCCCATCGGAACCCGACGCCCTGTACCTTTCCACTGACCGTCACGTGCATTCGCACCGCCATATACAGAGTTCAATAGCGGAAGGTCTTATCAACTCCGGTCACCGGAACCGGTTCTTCCGCCCGGACCGATGGCCGGGTTCGAACCACCGGGGGCAGGAATGCTGTAAAATCCCCACTGAATCATCGGCAAACCGGATGACAACCTTTTTTGCTCCCCTGGAGCACAACCACTACGGCGACTGCACTTTGGCGCCGGTGGGACATGACGGACTCGCATCACAATGGGATATCCTACGATACCGAGGTGCTCAACGCTTTCGGCGACGGTCTTCTCGCGGTAGGCAACGACCGAAAGGTTCTCTGGTACAACCCGGCTCTCCTTCGAATATTTGATATCCAGCAAGAAAATGTTCTCGAGACGGACGTACGCTCGTTTTTTACCCGTCACCTTCTGCCGGCCGTCGAGGATGAGGCCTCCGCACGCCTGCTCCGGGAGGCCCTGGAGACCGACGCGGACATGCCCCCTATCTTTTGCCGTGTCCGGACACCCGGCGGCACCTGGCGCTGGCTCTCGATCTCGGACCTTCCGGTCCCGGCCTCCATCGGTCACCGGCTCCTCAGGGTCCGGGACGTCACCGCAGAACGTGACGCGTACCACTTCAAGACCGCGCTTGACGGGTCGCCGATGGTCGTCTTTGTGCAGGATGAAAACCTCCGCTACACCTGGTCGTACAACCAGCAACTGGGTGCCACGGATGCATCCATCATCGGTATGCGGGACGAGGAAGCCTTTCCCGGCAACGCCGCTCTTCTTACCGCGCTCAAACGTCGGGTCCTTGAAGCGGGAGAGACCGTTCGAGCGGCGGTGCCGTTCTCCGTCGCAGACGGATCTCGTGTTCGGGACCTGACGCTGAAGCCGCTCCGGAATGCAGAGGGGAACATTTTCGGCCTTGCCGGGACGGCCTTTGATGTGACCGAACGGAACCGGGTGGAAGAGGCGCTCCGGGAGAAGACGGAGAAATTGAAGAAACGGATGGACGAACTCCAGTGTCTGTACACCGTCGCACACCTTGTTGAGGTGCCGGGAATGACGCTTGTCCGGCTCCTGCAGGCGGTTGCCGACACCCTCCCCTCGGGCTGGCAGTACCCGGACGATACGGCAGTGCTGATCCGGGTCGACGGGCGGGAGTTCCGGCGGGGCGACCCGGATGCGACGCCCTGGAAACAGGAGAGCCCGATCATCGTTCACGGTACGCGGGTCGGTGAGGTTGAGGTCCGGTACCTCCACGAGAGACCGGAGGCGGCTGAAGGACCGTTCCTGCCGGAAGAGCGGATGTTGCTTGACGCCGTCGCGGAGCGGCTCGGTCGTATCATCGAACGGCTGCGGACAGAGACGGCGCTCCAGGAGAGCGAGGAGCAGTTCCGCGGCATTGCCCAGCGGAGTTTCGATCTCATCGTTACGTCGTACCTCGACGACGGGATGAACTATATCTCGCCAGCGATGAAGCGCATCCTCGGCTACTCGCCCGGGGAGATGATCGGGACGGAATGGGAGGATTACCTCCTCCCTTCAAGCCGTCCGGTCTGGGAGGAGGGGCGCCGGAAGGTGCTCCGGGGTGAGCTGGTCGAAGGGCTCCAGGTATGGGGCAGGCGAAAGAACGGAGAGACTGCCATACTGGAACTGAACGTGTCGCCGATCATCGAGCAGAAGAAGATCGTGGGGTTTCAGGCCATCGGCAGGGACATCTCCGAGCGAATCCTCTACGAGCGGCTCCGGCAGCAGGCGTTCGATATGACCGAGCGCAACATCGCGCAGTTCGCTATTCTTGCCGACCACGTCCGCCACCCGCTCCAGGTGATCATGGGGGTTGCGGACCTGCTCGACGACGAAGAGTCCGCGGAAAAACTCCGGGAGCAGGTCAGGAGGATCAACGCGCGGGTCCTCGAGCTCGACCGCGAGTGGATGGAGTCCCGGCAAATCCGGGAGTTCCTGAAGCGATACGAACTCTAATAACGAAACCGCTTCCCCTGATGGAGGGGGCGGTGCATCGTCGGCATGGCCTCACGAATGGCGGCAAGCGTCCCGGGAAGCAGGGTGCCTTTCTTCCCGACGACATCCGCCGGCCGGATGACGGCGGGGTATGCGGTCAGGGCGTAACTCTCGGTGAAGAGGTCGAGCCCGCCCCGGGCGAAATCATCGAGCGAGAGGGGGATCGAGATCCCGTCGGTGGACGGGCTGCTCGATACCGGGCAGATGACGAGGTTTCCGCTCTCTTCTGCAGTCACGACCACCACCGGGCGCACCTTCCCTTCGCCGGTACCGCCGATGCGTACGGAGGCCAGAACGACGTCGCCGCCGTTGTAACGTCCCATCGCATACAGGTAGACCTGCGGGAACCATAAGAGGATACGGTTGCATGCAGGTGAGCCGGGTAGATAAGCGAGGATAAAGGAGGATACGACCCCTCCGATGCGCTGGTATGGTGCCGCTCTCTTTCCCTATACCCGGAGCAGTCGGGCGTTGATTGCGACGATCACGGTGCTTGCGCTCATCAGCACCGCCCCGGCCGCGGGAGTGAGAACGATACCGGCGCCGGAGAGCACGCCGGCGGCAAGCGGAATGGCGACGGCGTTGTAGCCGGTCGCCCAGAGGAGGTTCTCGACCATCTTTCGGTAGGTCTTCCGCGCAAGTTCGACGATCGTCACTGCATCCCGGGGATCGTTCCTCACGAGGACGATATCGGCGCTCTCCACGGCTACATCGGTCCCCGCCCCGATTGCAATCCCGAGGTCGGCCTGCACGAGTGCGGGTGCGTCGTTGACCCCATCCCCCACCATCGCCACCCGGTAGCGCTCCTGCACCTCCCGGACCTTCTCGGCCTTCTCGTGGGGGAGAACCCCGGCGAAGAACTCGTCGATGCCCAGTTCCCCCGCCACCCATGCCACGACGTCGTGGTTGTCGCCGGAGAGCATCATGCACCGGATGCCCATCTCTTTGAGCCGACGGACCGCCTCCGCCGACTCCGGCCGGATGGTATCGGCGAGCGCGAGCGCCCCGACGAGCCGGTTGTCTTCGAGCAGGAAGACGACGGTCTTGCCCTGCTGCTGGAGCGGTTCGATCCGTCCGTTATCGACTGCTATGCCCTGCTCTGCAAGGTAGCCGGGGCCGACTACTTGAACAATGCGACCACCGACCGTTCCCTCGACCCCGACTCCCGGGATAGCCCGGAAGCCCTCCACCGGAAGCGTTGAAAGCTCCTGTTTCTCCGCGCTCCGGACCACTCCCCGGGCGATCGGGTGTTCGGAGTGCGTCTCCACCGATGCCGCCGCACCGAGTACGTCGTCCTCTGCCGCGCCGTCGAAGGTGAGAACATCCGTGACCCCGAACCTCCCCTCCGTCAGGGTCCCGGTCTTGTCGAAAAGAACTGCCTGGAGGTCATGCGCACGTTCGAATGCGTTTCGGTCCCGGATCAGGAACCCCGATTGGGCGGCAAGGGCCGTTGAGACCGCGATCACGAGCGGGACGGCGAGGCCGAGCGCGTGGGGACAGGCGATGACCATCACGGTCGCGGCCCGCTCCACCGCAAACCCTGTACCTTCTCCGAGGGCGAGCCATACCGTGAACGTCACCGCACCGACCGCGAGCGCAATTGCCACCAGGAAGAACGCCGCCCGATCGGCGAGGTCCTGGGCCCGGGACCGGCTTTCCTGCGTCTTTCGTACGAGGTCGATCACCCGGGCAAGGTAGGTCTCCGCACCCATCCTCCGGACCTCGACGACGACCGAGCCCTCACCGTTGATCGCCCCGCCGATGACTTCACTGCCGGGACGCTTCCCGACCGGCCTTGACTCACCGGTGAGCATCGCCTCGTTGACGCTCGTTGCTCCTTCAATCACCACGCCGTCCACGGGCACCTTCTCCCCGGGACGGACGAGGACCCGGTCGCCCGGCATAAGCCGGTCCACGGGCACGTCCTCGGTCCCGCCGTCCCGGATCCGGTGCGCCTCCGATGGCATGACCCTGACCAGTTCTTCGAGCGCCCGGGACGCCCCGAGGACCGAACGCATCTCCACCCAGTGCCCGAGAAGCATGATATCGATCAGGGTGGCGAGTTCCCAGAAAAAGCCCTCTGTGCCGACGATACCGAAAACGACCGCCGAACTGTAGACATAGGCGACGGTGATCGCGACGGCGATGAGCGTCATCATGCCGGGCGTCCGCGCCCGGAGTTCGCGAACGATGCCGGTAAGAAACGGCCAGCCGCCGTAGAAGTACACCAGGGTCGCAAGAGCAAAGAGGAGATAGTCCGAGCCCGGGAACACGATGGTGACCCCGAGGAGCGCCTGGACCGGCGCTGAGAGCAGGAGGATCGGGACGGTGAGCAGGGTCGAGACGATAAACCGCCGCCGGAAGTCCTCGATGGCGTGATGGTGGGCGTCCGCACGGTGCATTTCGTGGTCGTGGTCCATCTCAGTCCCTCCGCCGCTTCCGGTAATCCACGTTGTCGGTCTCGCCCTGCACGTAACGCTGCCTGTACATCTCCCTCACCCGTGTCACCCGTATCCACTCACGGCGGGAGGCAGGCTGCAGGAGACGTAAACCTATCGGTTACCCGTGGAGAAGCCGGAGGCGGCCGTACCTGGCCGTTCTCATAAGGAAGGTCGGCGGGACCTGCTGAACAGCCCCGTATGGCGGGGGAAATGGACAGATTTATATATTCCGGGAAAGAGCATACTACCCGTGCTCGTATAAAATCACCAACAGGGATTATAGAAACTTCAGAATATCCCTAATATGGTCCGGATTCGCTTGAGATGTGTGGGAATAGAGTATTCCCTGTGAAAATGGAATTCCTCCAAGGATAAAGGAAGGTGGTCCCGGCTGATACACAGGTTCACACGCGCGGATGGCGATCTCCCCGCGCTCGCCGCCATCCTCGACGTGCTCGACGAGGGGCTGCTCGTCGTCGGCCCCGACAACCGGGTAGCCTGTGTCAACGGGTATCTCCGGCACATCCTCGGCATCGATCGGAAAGAATTTTCCGGAGCCGAGGCGGATGAGTTCATCCGCCGGAACCTGGTGCCCCGGATCGCTGAAGAGCCGTGCAGGGCGGCGATCATGGAGTCGCTCTCCGGCCGTTCACCGGCTGCCGATGTCCTGTGTACGTTGCGATCGCCCGACGGCGGGGAAAACAGGGTCCGCTGGTCGTGCAGGGTTGTCGATGAGGGACTGTTTCGGGGCGTGCGGGTCATCCGCCTGCTGTCCGAACCCGCCGCTCCCCGGGAAGCGCCACTCCTCGGAACCTCCGGGTGGAGAGGGATTGATGATATTCTGCGGCAGAACGAAGGGTGGTATCGGTTTCTTATCGAGAACCTGAACGAAGGCATCGGGCTGATTGATAGAGAGGGCGCTCTGGTCTTTGCCAACCAGAGATTGGCCGATATCACCGGTTGCCCGGTCGCCGAACTGGTCGGGCTGCCGGCCACTCTCTTCGTCGATGAAAGAGGTGCCGGGTGTCTGGGAGAGTACCTGCAAAACCCGGATAAGAGTTCCCATGAAGTCTATGAGGTCGATCTGATCCAGAGAGCCGGTGCCCGCGTCCATACGCTGATAACAACCGCCCCGATAATCGATGCCGGCGGCACCTGCCGTGGATTTCTCGCCGGGATCCAGGACGTCACCCTCTTGAAGCAGATGGAAATGAAACTCCGGGAGAGCGAGGAGAAATACCGCTCGCTTGTCGAACTTTCCGCCGAAGCGATCCTGATCCACCGCGGCGGGAGGATCGCCTACATCAACCCCGCCTGCATGCGGCTTCTCGGCGCGTCACACGCCGGGGAGATTATCGGGAAGGCAGTCCTTGATGTCGTCCATCCGGAAGCCCGGGATGCTGTCCGGTCGTTCGGTCTGCGCAACCTCCGGGGAGAGGTTACGCCGCTCGTCGAACTGCTGGTTGTCCGGCTTGACGGGAGGACGGTTCCCGTCGAAGGAAGGGGCACACGGATGCTCTTTGAGGGCAGGCCCGCGGTCCAGGTCGTTATGCGGGACGTCACCCACCAGAAGCAGGTGAAGGAGCGGCTGGAGGCACGAAACCGCCATCTCCTGCTGCTGAACAGGATCATCGGCACCTCGGCGTCGGCCCGAACGCCCGCGGAGTTGATGGAGACGGCGCTCAGCCAGACGATCGACCTCCTCGGCTATGATTGCGGTGCGATCTACCATCTTGATGCCGTCAACCGCGGAGAGGCAGCGCTCCAGTACCAGCAGAACATGCCGGATGCCTGCCTGAAGCGAGCGGAAAGCATCTTTGCGGAGTCATGTGCCGGGAGTCTCGCCGCCGGTCTTCCGCACTACCTTGAGCATGATCGGCACCGGAGCACCTCAACCTCCCGTCTCCTCCGGGAACTCGGCCTTGCTGCACTTGCCTGTATCCCGCTTATCGTCGAGTCCGATGCCGTCGGAGCGCTCCTTATCGGGAGCCTGGACCGGGAAACGTTCTCGTCCGAAGAGCGCGGGCTCCTCGAAGCGGTCAGCCGGGAGATCGGGGCCGGCATCCTCCGGGGAATGCTTTATCAGAGGCTTGAGACGGCGAACCAGGAGGCAAACCTCTACCTCGATATCCTCACCCACGATATCCGGAACGCCGACAACATCGCCAGCATCTACGCCGACCTGCTTATCGATGAACTCGATGGAGAACCGGCCCGGCACGCCCGGAAATTGAAAGGCGGGATCAAAAAAAGCATCGAGATCACCGCAAACGTCGCCACCATCCGCAAGATCCACGAGAACCAGGCCGGGCTTGCGCCCTGCGACCTCGATAAGATTGTCCGGGACGAGATCGCCCACTATCCCGACCTCTGCATTCATTACACCGGACTGTCGGTGCAGGTCCTCGGCGACGACCTCCTGCCCGAAGTCTTCACGAACCTGCTCGGCAACACCGTAAAGCACGGCGGGCCGGGTGTCGAGGTCACGGTGACGGTTGAGGACCGGGACGAAGAGACCGTTGTCGTCACCATCGCCGATAGCGGACCCGGAGTCCCGGACGACATGAAGGAGACGATCTTTTTCCGGTTCGAGCGGGAAGGCGGCAGAAGAGGAAGCCAGGGCCTCGGCCTCTCGATCTGCCGGCTGCTTACCGCACGCTACGGCGGGAGGATCTGGGCCGAGGACCGTGTCCCCGGGCGCCCGGAAGAGGGGGCGGCGTTTCGGTTCACCCTCCTGAAGGCCAGAGAGGGCAGGAACGCCTGAGCCTCCTTCGAAGTCGCCTCCGGCGGAGGCGGGTGTTGTCCGGGACCCCGAAGACGGCGATGTCCCGCCTCCGGTTGCTCTGTGATTGTCCGGCAGGGCGAGCGTCTTCCTACGTATATGAGGCTTTGGCTATGTCCATATAGGTAGTTTGGGCGCACACCTCTGCCTGCTTTCCCCGTGACGCTTCCGGAAACAATACCGGGGCAGAAGGCCGCCCATTCACCGAGCAGAACACTTATGAAGACATCACCCCAAGTGATCGGAAAGACTACCCGTCCACGGCATACCTGAGTACCGGCCAGCATACCGGTTACCCTGCCCACTTTCCCGAAGCAGGACTGAAACGATGTCTCCGCCTACAACGCCCCCGGACAAATCGGAAGGCCCCGATCGGTCTGCCATCGCAGACGATGCCACGGACCGGCAGAGAGCGCAGGAGGAGACGCTCCGGGATCAGAAAACCGACCAGGACCGTCGGATACGGGAACTCACGACACTCTATGCCATCAGCGGCATCGCAGAACGGCCCGGGATATCGATTGACGAGGTCCTCACGGAGGTTGCCGCCATCCTTCCCGCCGGATGGCCCAACCCGGAGGATGTCGTCGCCCGGGTAGTAGTCGACGGCCGGGAATACCGGTCGGCCGGGTTTACCGAGACGCCCTGGCGACAGGAGAGCCCGCTTACCATCCACGGCCGGGTTGCCGGAAGGGTGGAGGTATGCCATCGTCACGGACAGCCCCGGGAGGACGAGATACCGCTCCTCGCCAACGGACGCCACCTGCTCGACGCCGTCGCCGGGAGGCTCGGCCGTATCATCGATCAGATACAGGCGGACGAGGCCCTCGGAAGAAGCGAGGAGAGATACCGCCTCCTCTTTGAACAGATGCTCGAAAGTTACACCCTCTATGAGGTTGTCCGTGATGACGACGGGAGTCCCGTCGACTACCGTCTTGTCGAGTTGAACGAGAAGGCGGCCGAAGTCTTCGGCCGCGGCCGGGAGGAACTGATCGGGCGGCGGCTCTTCACCATCTTCCCGGCGATCGCGGAGGGCGCCCGCGCCCTCTACGGGGAGGTCTCGGAGACCGGTATTCCGGCGCAGCGGCGGCTGCAGGAGCCCAGGACCGGGAGATGGTATGACCTGCACATCTTCCGCCCGCAGGAGGGGCGACTGGTCGTCACGGGGCAGGACATCACCGAGCAGAAGAAGGTTGAACTCGCCCTCCAGAAGAGCGAGGAACGGTTCCGGGGGATCTTTGAGCAGGCGGGGACCGGGATCGCTCTCATCGACCCGACGGGGAGAATCACGGAGGTAAATCCGGCGTTTCTCTGTATGTTCGGCTACGGCGAGGGTGAACTGAAATCCGTACGGTTCCAGGACCTGGTCTACCCGTCCGACAGGAAGGAGACCTCCCGGGAGAAACGTTACGTGACGAAGGACGGCAGGATCATCTGGGGGCGCCTGACTACATCCCCGCTCCACGACTCCGGAAAACAGGGGCTCGTTATCGCGATGGTGGACGACATCACCGAGCGCCGGGAGATGCAGACCGCTCTCGCGGAGAGCGAGGAGCGGTTTCGTAAGATCGCCCAGCGGAGTTTTGATATGATCTACACCTGCTACACCGACCGCGGGATCACCTACATCTCTCCAGCCGTAACGCGGATTCTCGGCTACACGCCCGATGAGATGATCGGCGAGCAGTGCAGCGACTACGTCCTTAAAAAGACCCGCCCGGACTGGCAGGAGGCCCGGAAACGGGTTGCCCGGGGCGAGTCCGTCGAGGGGCTTCTCGTTGAGCTCCGCCGGAAGGACGGAACGGTCGCGGTCGTCGAGATGAACGAATCGCCGATCATCGAGGACGATGCAGTGGTCGGCGTGCAGACCGTCGGCCGGGACGTTTCGGAGCGGAAATGCTATGAGGATATGCGAAAGCAGGCGTTCGAGCAGATCGAGCAGAACATCGAGCAGTTTGCCGTCCTCGCGGACCACATTCGTCTGCCCCTGCAGGTGATCCTCGGCATGGCCGACCTGATCGGCGACGGAGCAGCGCCGGAAAAGATCCGCGAGCAGGTGGAGCGGATCAACGGGATCGTCAGGCAACTCGATGAGGGCTGGGTTGAATCGCGCGAGATCCGGGAGTTCTTGCGGAGAAACGAACTGGTGTAACGTTTTCCTCCGGAGGACGGTTATCTGGAGCACAGGACGGACAGACTCTCCTTTAAATCATCAGGGATCGAGAACCCCGGTGTCTCTATGCCGTTTTCCATGTATAGTGCCGGTTTACCCCATAGTTCCAGGCAAACGCGAGAAAGATCCCCACAAGGTTTGCGATAAGATAGTAGATCCCGAAAAAATCCGCGAGGAGATAGAGGACGCTCATATTGATGACGAGTCCGCCCATCGAGACCGCCTGGAACGACCCGAACCTCTGGATCTTCCGCTCGAGCCTGAGGTCTCCGGCAGCCCCGAACGTCCAGAGGTCGTCCCAGATGAAGTTGTTCACGATGGAGAGTTCGATTGCGATTGCTGCAGAGATGAGGTAATAGAGACCGGCAACCCCGGTCAGGACGTAAAGGAGTCCCATGTTGACGAAGATCCCGGAGAGCCCGACGAGACCGAACCGGAGGATTCTTGTCCATTCCGTCCAGGCCGGCCCGGCCCGGCGCGCGACCGAGAAGAGGACGATGCCGGCGCATTGCCGGAGGTAATCCGTCATCGTGTCGGCCCGCAGTTTGCTCTCTCCCTCCTCGCGGTCCTTGAAGACGAACGGGACCTCGACGAACGAGCGCCAACGGCCCTTGCCGAGGACTTCCATCAGGATCTTGTAGCCCCGGGGCGAAAGGGGGGCGCCGAAGACGACCTCGCGCCGCACGGCAAAGAACCCGCTCACGGGGTCGGTGACCTCCGGAAAGAGGAGACGACCGAGTGCTGTGGCCCCGAACGATATGACCCTCCGCGCAAGCGGCCACTCTGCGATCTCCCCGCCCTTCATGTACCGGCTCCCGATGGCGATATCCGCACCGTTGCGTATCGCCTCGTAGAAGCGGGGGATAAGTTCCGGCGGATGTGAGAAGTCGGCGTCGATGACCTGCAGGACCCCCGAACGCGCCTTCCCGAACCCTTCGACGACCGACCGGGAGAGTCCGTGGTCCTCTCTCCGGACGATCAGCCGTACGTTCCCGCTCCGGCCGGCGATATCCTGCACGATTCCGATCGTGCGGTCCGTTGAAGAGTCGTCCACCACCAGGACCTCGCCGCGGATGCCGTTTTTCGAGAACACTTCGTCAATCGCTTCGATGATCGCGGCGATATTCTCCTCCTCATTGAAGGTCGGGATGATCACCGAGAGGTCGTAGGTTTCGGCCATCGAGTCCTCCGTCTAGGCCGATGTGAAGAGGTAGATCTCCGTATGCTGTCCGGCAAACTCCGTGTTCTCTTTGAGCCAGTCCACCGCGTCCCCGGTTGGGTCTGCGGCGAAGATATCGGGAGTCACGATATAGAACACCTGTTTTCCGGGGTGCCGGTCACGGATAGCCGCGAGGTCCGCCCCGGTCGTTGCCCCGACTTCGAGGGTCCGGTCGGTCGCGTTGCTGTAGTAGTAGTCGAGCGGTTGCACAATATAGGGCGGCAGCACGACGACCAGATCGCCCTCCTCCGTCATCTTGCCGAGTTCTGCGGAGAAACTCCGCCAGTCGTCCTTCTGGGGCGTCGTGTAGTAGGTCGAGAGAAATGGGAGGCTGATGGCCGCTGCCGCTATCACGACGAGGTAGACCGCACGTCGGTCCCGGACGAGGGCGTAGAGCGCGGGGTACGCCAACGCGATCCCGACGAAGTAGACCGGGAGGAGATAGATGAGGTAACGCGGGACCATCGGCATCCTCGAAGAGAGAACGAGGCTTGCCGCCAGCGGGAGGACCATCATGAAGATGAGGAGGAGCGCGCCGTTCTGGTCCTCACGCCAGGTGTACGCGACGCCGAGCAGGAAGAGGAGGAGGAAAGGTATCAGGATGAGGTCACTGAACCCCGATATCTGGAGAAATGTCTGATAGACGACATCGAACCCCTGCACGCCGAACGTCGGGGCGGCCGAGGTCCTGACAAGGAAGAGATTGACCGTGACGACGAGCAGAGGGAGGCTTGCGGCGGCGAAGACGATGATTGAGAGGAGCGGGTGCCCTGCGTTTCGGATGTTGCTCCGGATAGCGCCGGCGCGGGTGACGAGGGCGTGGAGGATGAGGACGGCGACCGGTACGATGGCGTAGAAGTGCATCCAGAAAGCGACCGCGGAGAAGACCCCGAAGAGGACCCAGGAGCGGGTCTCGTCCGACCGGCCCGCGCGGATGTAGATGAACAGCGCGAGGGAGAAGAAGAAGAGCATCGGGGCGTATGCCCGTGCCTCCTGGGAGTAGAAGAGGTGGAAGGGCGAGAACGTGAGGAAGGCGGCGGCGATGAGCCCGACGTTTCTGTCCCGGAACTCCTTTCCGATGAGGTAGACAACCGGGATCGTCAGAACGCCGAGGAGCGCGGGGAGGAGACGGAGCACGAACTCGCTCTCCCCGAAGAGGAGCATTCCGTGCTCCAGCCAGTAGAAAAACGGCGGATTGAACTCGCCGCCGGCTGTGCTCTCCCAGATGCCGATGAGCGATTGCCGGGCAAATCCCAGGGTCGAGGCCTCGTCGAGCCAGAGGGAGTTCCCGCCGAGGTCGTAGAACCGGAGGAGAAAACCGACGGTCGCGAGGCCGATGAGAACCAGCAGGTATCTGCTGTTTTTGACGGACGCAACGATTGCATCGAGGGCGGACGCACCCGAGTGTGCTGGTGCGGGAATGCTGGCATCGAGGTCCCTCCCGTCATCATACATACGGGCCTCGCGTTCGCTGAAGGCATGTAAATCTTTTCCCTGTCATCCGGGAAATTGTGGGTGACGGACGTCAGGTATACGCCGTACAGGACCCCGACACCGTGACGGGGTCTCTCTCACTCTCACTACACCGTTGCGGATGGCCGGCCTCGAAAGGAACGTTACTCTCTTTTTACGGACGGCCGTTTCAAATGCCGAATAGATATATTACCTAACTGTCCCGCTTTGGGCTATAAAATGCAACACACACATATTCTAAGGATAAAATATTTCTTCAACGATTTGAGAATAAAAGCATAAATATCCCCTTGCATAACCCCACTACGATGAACAGCGTGTATAAATCGTTCATTATATCTGCGGTGATAGTCCTGGTCCTCGCATCCGCCGGGTGTGAGGAATTGCCGTCCGGCGGAGACTTCGGCGGGTCCGGCTCCCTTTCGCCGGAGACAGAGGAGACACCGGAGAACAATCCGGGGTATCTGGTCCCGGCAACCCCTTACCCCACCGCAACAGGCGGTATGGCCAGCCCCACGCTCAGCAAGTCACCGGCGGTCACGCCGACGTCGGACCCTTATGTGACCCTCTACAACCAGACGACACCGTTCAATCTCACTCATTCGACGGATGCCTTCTCTTTTGACCTGACCGCGCCTCCGCTCCTCATTGACTTTACGGTGGAGCCGAAGATGGTCGAGCGGGAGAAATACGGTACAAGCGACTACGGCAGCAAAAAGGAAGGCGTCTTCAAGCAGCGTTATCCAAGCGAAGATTCGTGGTTTACCGTGACGGTCAGGGACCGGGAGTCCGGCGAGATTGTGGCCGAGAACGGATTCGGGAAACTTTTCAGTACCGATACCCATAAAGAGGTCTATATCGGTCGGTCTGGAGACTACCTGATCCAGTTCTCCGGAAATGAGGTGACGGTGCATATCCTGGTGCGCGCAGGAGGGGTTTAGGTCCCAGGTGCCGCCCCTTCAGGAACCCGGCCTCTATCGCTGTAAATCCCGGTACCTGCCGCCTCCTGCTCCCCTTCTTTACAGTGTTTCGTCCTTCCCGGTGAGCAATCCTTTTTAACCAGAACAACCCAGATAGTAGGGAAAGGCACTCCTTCCTGTGTCCCGGTAGGGTAGTGGATATCCTAGAAGCCTGCGGAGCTTTTGACCCGGGTTCAAATCCCGGCCGGGGCGCTTTCGGTTTTTCATTTTCGACCCTGTGAACTCCTGTTTCTGAAATTGAGCCCCGTTCGTTGCTATCCGATACGATACCGTCTCATCGGCCGGGCCCCGGTGCGTCCTCCAGAAACCAGCCGCATGGGGCGCCTCTGTCATCCCACTGATGAAGACGGAGAACGGCGGAGGTCCGGGTTCACCACCGGACCCTTTTTTATAGTAGCACGGTGATAAGCCCCGGATCGAGAGTGATAGGAGCATGAAAGGCCTGGCAATGTTGCGGATCGGAGAGATCGGATGGATCGAGAAAGACAGACCCGCCTGCGGTCCAAGGGACGCTATCGTTAAACCACTGGCGCTGGCGCCCTGTACCTCCGATATCCACACCGTCTGGGAAGGAGCAATCGGAGACCGGCATAATCTCATCCTGGGGCACGAAGCGCTCGGGATTGTGGACGAAGTGGGAAACGAAGTCAGAGATTTCAAACCCGGCGACCGGGTCATTGTACCGGCCATTACTCCGGACTGGGACTCGGAAGCCGCCCAGCGCGGGTTCCCTTCGCAGACCGGCGGGCCTCTCGGGGGCTGGAAGTTTTCAAATTTCAAGGACGGGGTGTTCGCTGAATTTTTCCACGTGAACCTGGCGGATAACAACCTCGCGCATCTGCCGAAGGGCATGTCCCCGGAAGCAGGGGTTATGCTTCCGGATATGCTCAGCACCGGTTTCATGGGCGCCGAAAACGCGCGAATCGAGATCGGGGCTACCGTGGCGGTCATAGGAATCGGACCGGTCGGCCTCTCCGCTATCGCCGGTGCAAAACTACGGGGGGCCGGAAGGATATTTGCCGTCGGCACCCGGCCTGCCGCCGTTACCGTAGCGAAGGAATACGGGGCTACGGATATCATCAGTTATAAGGATGGGGATACCGCAGACCAGATCCTTGATCGGACCGGCGGAGCGGGCGTTGACGCCGTGATCGTCGCCGGCGGCAGTCCTGATATTCTCATGGACGCGGTGAAGATGGCGAAAGCCGGGTCCGTGATCTCGAACATCAACTACTTCGGAAAGGGGGTCGGGGAACAGGATATCCTACCCATTCCCCGTGCCGGGTGGGGTTTTGGTATGGCGAGCAAAGATATCGCGACCGGACTCTGCCCCGGCGGGCGGGTGAGAATGGAGAGGCTGGCCGAGGTGGTGATGCACGGGCGCATGGACCCCGCACTCATGGCGACGCACGTCTTCAAGGGTTTCGATAAACTGGAGGAGGCCCTTCTCCTGATGAAAGAGAAGCCCAGAGACCTGATTAAGCCGGTCGTTCTCGTGGAGCAGTGATACCCGAAGGATTCTTGTTGTCCGGTACTTCCCTGCGGCCTCTCGTCCCGGGTGCATACTCCCGGAGAAGGGAGCACCGCGACTCCCGTACGGGCCGTTCTCCCCGGACCGGGCACATCGGGCGTGAGGCCGGAACTCAGGCCTGCCGCGGTCCAGGGGAAGCTTCCGGCGACATTATGGGAGTAGAACAGCACCCGCCGGAGCCGTCCGGAGGTAACGCCTCTTCTGCATGCTTGAACGGAAGATCCGGAATCTTTCCTGGAAGGAATCACGCCAGATGCCGGATCTCTGCCGTAATTATAAAGAAATACATATGAGAGGTGGAATCGCGAAGCCTGTAAAGAGCGTGCTCCCATCTATAGGAGCATGCCCCCGACTGAAGTCGGGGGTAGTTGACGGTACCTTCTATTCTCCCGTATTGCACAACGATCTCACGGAGTAGATACCCCGTGAAATATCGCGCGATATGCGAGAGGGGCTAATACCGACATCCTTCTGGACTTTTATCCGGATAGTCCCCGGATCCAACGGACGGACGGTAATATTGTACCTTCCCGTTGCTTCCACCGAAAAGCCGGGGTGATAGGGAATATACTCCCCTTCCGGATGCATGAGTTGAAATGTATCTTTGAAAATGGTCTGCGAACCGTTTCTGATTGTTACCTCTACACTTTCCGGCCCAAGCGCATCGAGAACCCATACCTGGTATTGTGTGTCTTTTACGAGGTCGACCTGAACGTCGGCATCGCGGGATATATCGGCGCAGAATATCGTATCTCCACAGAAAAAATAATGGTAACCCGCCGTAATCAAGACTATCAAAGCGAGCAGGATTATGTAATCCATTATTTTTCCATTGCGGGGCTCTTCTGATGAGATCATTCTCTTCAGGCTCTTCTCCAGAGAACGCAATTATTCCCTGAGGCGATAACCCTTTGCTTCCATGGAGTGCGGTTGCCAGAGTACCATGATGTGATTCGTCCCCCGGTACTTACGATTCAGGAGGAGAGCGATGCGGGCGGTAAAAAGGCGGGGCCGGAGACCGGTATCAGGCTGAGACCGCCGTGAGGCTTCTGTGAAGGGATAGGCGGGCGGGATCGGGATACACCGAAAAACTCATGCTTAAAACCGATATATCCGTTGCCCGTACCTCGTGGTGGCCGGTATGCCTTACGGCCACGACTGGGCGGTATCCGACGTGACCGGAGGAGGGTGTATTCTTATGGCTGACTTCCTGATCGTTCTCATCCTGTCCGGTATCGCCATTGCGGGAGCGGCGATCACGCTACGCTACCGTAGCGTTATGCGTGCCGTCCGGGAGCGTATCGAGAGCCTGGGGAGCCGGGTGGTCCGGACGGACTGCGGACCGATCGAATATGCCCGGGCAGGGTCCGGGTACCCGGTGCTGGTCGTCCACGGCAATGCGGGCGGGTTCGACCAGGGGTTGATGCTCGCCGACCGGTCCATCGGCCCGGAGTTCCAGGTCATCGCGGTCTCAAGGTTCGGCTACCTCGGCTCGCCCATGCCGCCGGAGGCAAGCGTAGCCATCCAGGCGGATGCCTTTGCCTCTCTGCTGGACTCTCTCGCCATCAAGCAGGCAGCCGTCGTCGGCTACTCGGCAGGGTCCGTCTCGTCGATCCAGTTTGCCCTGCGCCACCCGGAGCGTGTCTCGTCTCTCATCCTTGTCGAGCCCGTCGCACCGGGAAAGGGCCCGGTCATGCCGAAGCCTATATTCACCGTCTTCTTCCGGAACGACTTCATCTACTGGGCAACGATTACCTGTTTTCGGCAGGTCGTGCAGGGGGCATGGGCCGGTGTTCCCGGGGGAAAAAGACTCACCCCGGGGGAAAAGGCCGAAGTCAGGTCGCTGTTCGCGAGCCTCCTCCCCGTCAGCGCCCGGGTCGACGGAAATTCTTTGAGATCTATGTCTCGACCCCCGGACTGCTCAACGCCGATAAGGGCAACGAATATCCGTTCGGCAGGATCAGGGTGCCCACGCTGGTGGTCAGCGCCGTGGACGATCCGCTGGCTCTCCACGAGAATGCCCGTGCCCTGGCGGAGAGAATCCCGGGTGCTCGCCTCCAGACCCTGCCCGGCGGCGGCCATATGCTCCTCGGGCAGTACGGAACAGTTAAGCAGGGGATCGCGGAGTTTCTGCACAATAACGTGGCTTCGCTGCAGCAACCCCGCGAAAGTGCAGGGAGAGAGGGTCATGACTGAGGGCAGGACGACGACGGCAGCCTCGGGCCGCTACGCCCCCGTGCCGGAGGTCGGGCGGGCATGAACGGCGGTCCATCCGTTACAAGATCGCCCCCGGCGTTCTTTCTCCTGACTTTTGTCCTCTCCGTCCCGTTCCTGCTGTTTGCCCGAACACCCCTTCCGGGGCCGTTCAACCTCCCCGCAAGTTCGCTCATGTTCGTCTGCCCGTTTATTGCGGCCTCGATTCTGGTCCGGCGGGAGGAGGGGCCCGGCGGTGTCACACGGCTGCTCGCGAGAGTCGGCGACTTCCGGAAGATCAGAACGATCTACCTCCTCACCATCATCCTCCTGATGCCGGGGGTCATGTTCCTCTCCTACGGCGTCATGCTCTTTCTGGACCGGCCGCTCCCTGCCGATCCGTACGTACTGTATCTCATAATCCCGGTCTTCGTTCCCCTCTTCTTCATCGCTGCCGCAGGTGAAGAGGCAGGCTGGATGGGGTACGCCGCCGATCCCCTGCAGGAGCGGTGGAGCGCTCTTGCGACCGCCCTGGTCCTCGGGTCGGTCTGGGCGGCATGGCATCTCCTCCCGTGGCTCCTGCTCAACACTCCAGTCTGGGCGGCGGGGCAGGCTCTCTTCACGCTCGCGCTGCGAATCATCATCGTCTGGATCTACAACAATTCCGGGAGAAGCGTCTTTGCGGCGACCCTCTTCCACACCATGACGAACGTCAGCGAGTTCTCGTTCCCGAACTACGGCTCGCATTACGACCCGGTCGTCTCGGGTGCGATCACGGCAGCGATTGCCGTGGTTGTGACGTATCTCTGGGGCCCGAAGACGCTGGCCCGGTTCAGGTGGCGTTCACAGGAATAAGACCGATCTTTCTTCAAGCAGGCACCGGACCGCAACATTTTTAATTAGGTATAACAAAACTAACAATAAGTGTCGGTTATGGCGGCGAGAAGAGAGCACCTGTTCGAAGTGTTTAACTGCCTGATCGCCATCAAAAAAGAGTGTTCCAGTCAGATCTTTACAGAATGCGGTCTTGTGGATATAACGGTGAAGCAGGTCGCCTACTTGAGAGCAATCGACGAGCACACAGACGTAACGTTCAGCAGACTTGCCGAGATCACCGGGACCTCAAAGCCCACCGTCACGGAGATGATCAATAAATTCGTGCGGATGGAGTGCGTGTACAGGGAACGGTCTTCAGCCGACGGGAGAATCGCGTACATCCGTCTGACCCGAAAGGGGCGGATGATAGCAAAAGCCGAACAGAACACTTTGAACCGGATGATCGAGAGGATGATACAATCGCTCGACGATGATGATGTCGACCGCCTGATTGAGATCCTTGGAAAGGTCAGATAATTTTTGGCCCGGGATAGTTAGGATAATAAAAACTAAATGATTGAGAGAACCATGCACTCGCCACTACCAGATATCACTGCCAGAGAGACCATGGTCATACCGCTCTTTGAGGCCGTGGTCTATCCAAAGAGCCGGACAAAGTTCAAGGTCGACGCGGCCACCGGAAAGGCGCTGCTCACCGCGGCGAACGGAACCGAACCCGTATACGCGGTCGGGCTCTCCATCCGGAGCGGCACGGACCCAAAAGCGGTCTCGCCCGAGACGCTCTACCCGACGGGGAGCCTGCTTGAGATAGCGCACGTGCAGCCTGCGGATGACGGCTACCTGATCTTTGGAGAGGCCGTCATGAGGGTAAAGGCCGTTCGCCTCTCTGCGGCGGACGGGCTCTTCTCCGCCGTCTGCGAGCCTGTTCTGGATATACCGGACCTCGACGAGGAGACACAGACCAGACTCCTCGCGGACAGCCGTGCGGTTCTCCGCGAGATCAGCGACCACTTCCAGGGCTCCGAACAATTCACCCGGCCCATCGAGAAGATGGACTCCATCGACCAGATCATGGGGTTCGTCATGCCGTTCCTCCCGGTGGACCTTGCCGATAAGCAGGAACTCCTCGAAACGGCCTCTGTCCGGGGACGCTACACGAAGTTCCTCGACCTCCTGGCCCGGGTGAAGGAAGGCATCGAGGTCCGGATCGATGTGGCCAGAAAGACGTCCGAGAAGGTCAACAGGGCGAATCGGGAAGCGATGCTCCGGGAGCAGCTCAGGGTTATCCAGGAAGAACTCAACGGAGACGACGGCGCTTCCGGCAACGACGGATACCGGGAGCGGATCGAGCGCTCGACGATGCCCGAAGAGGTGCGGAAGAAAGCGCTCGTCGAACTGAAGAAACTTGAAACGGGCGGCAGCCAGCACCACGAGAGCCAGGGGATCCGGAATTACCTTGACCTCCTGCTCGACCTGCCCTGGACGGTCGAGGAGAAGAAGGCGATCGATATTGAGGAGGCCCGGCGCGTGCTCGACAGCAACCACAACGGTCTTGAGAAAGTCAAGGAGAGGATCATCCAGCACCTGGCGGTCATGAAACTCAAAGAGGAGAAACAGGGCTCGATCCTCCTCCTTGCAGGCCCGCCCGGCACCGGGAAGACGAGCCTCGGAAAGAGCATCGCCGACGCCCTCGGCCGGAAGTACGTCCGGATCAGCCTCGGCGGGATCAAGGACGAGGCGGAGATCCGGGGGCACCGGCGGACCTACGTCGGGTCGCTTCCCGGGCGGATCATCCAGGGCATGAAGCGGGCCGGGACGAAGAACCCCGTCTTCATCCTCGACGAGATCGACAAGCTCGCCTACTCGAACTCGGGGGACCCGGCAAGCGCCCTCCTCGAGGTCCTCGACCCCGAACAGAACAGCACGTTCTCGGACCACTACCTGGAAGTCCCCTACGACCTCTCCGACGTGCTCTTCATAGCGACGGCGAACTCCCTCGCAACCATCCCGGCGCCGCTCCTCGACCGGATGGAACTCATCGAGATCTCGGGCTACACGAAGAACGAGAAGTTCGCCATCGCAAAGGACCACCTTGTCCCGAACACCCTCGAAGAGCACGGCCTCACCGCGGATCAACTCAGGTTTGAGGACGAAGCCCTGACGGCGATCATCGAGAACTACACCCGCGAGGCCGGAGTCCGGGCGCTCAAGAAGCAACTCGCCCGGACCGCACGGTTCGTCTCGGAGAAGATCGTATCGGGGACCGCCGATCTCCCGTTCGTGGTGACGGCGGATCTGCTCCCTGCGATCCTCGGGAGGGAGACGGTCCGGCAGGACGTTGCCCGGAAGGAGAACCCGCCCGGCGTCGTCACCGGGCTCGCATGGACGCCGGTCGGCGGGGACATCCTCTTCATCGAGGGTACGTTCATGCCCGGCAAAGGGAGGCTCACGCTGACGGGCCAGCTCGGCGACGTGATGAAAGAGTCCGCACAGATCTCGCTCAGCCTTGTCCGGTCGCGGTTTGCGGCCGGTGCAGCAGGGTTCGACTTCGCCGGAAGCGACATCCACATCCACGTGCCGGCGGGGGCAACCCCAAAGGACGGCCCCTCGGCGGGCGTGACCATCTTTACGGCCCTCGCCTCCCTCATCACCGGGAGAGCGGTTGACCCGACGACCGCCATGACCGGGGAGGTGACGCTCTCCGGCGCCGTCCTTCCGGTGGGCGGGATCAAGGAGAAGGTCCTCGCCGCACACCGGGCGGGTATCAGGAAAGTCATCCTGCCGCAGGAGAACGAGCAGGACCTCCAGGACGTGCCCGAAGATGCCCGGCGCGACCTCGCCTTCGTCCCGGTGGAGACCGTCGAGGAGGTCCTCCGTGAGGCGCTCGGGGTCGACCTCCCGCGGCCCGCCGTCGTGCCCTATGCCGGCCCCCGGTTCGTCCCGGCGCACAACCTGTGAGCGGGGCGGCCCTTCACCCCCGCCGCCCGGCCTTCCCGACTCCCTTTTTTTAAGCATCCTCTCGATGCCCCACCGGCCCCGACCAAGTTCTTCCTCCAGCACCTCCACGGCGCCCCGTTTTGTCATCCCGGACTCGATCAGCCGGGTGAACCGGTCCGTCAGCGCCGCTGCATCGTCGGCAGTCCAGGGTTTGCCCCGGTTCCCCGGCACGCCGGTCCGGGGAGCCCGGAGCGATGAGAGCAGGCAACCGCGTTCGACGTCCCAGAGTTCCTTTACCTTCAGGTCGAAGACCGGCCGGGAGATCTCAAACCCCGTTGCCCGGCGGTTCAGGCCGATGGCCGCCCTCGCCGTCGAGAAACCGCCAAGGAACAGGTCGCAGATGAGGTCCCCCTCGTTGCTGCTGTACTGCAGCATCTTGACGAGCAACTCCATAGGCAACTCGTTCTTGTTCTTTGCCTTTCCGGGTTTGTACTCGCGATTGATGGTCCAGACGTCTTCACGGTCCCGGTAGTTCAGCGACCCGTTCCGTGGGGACTTCTCCCCGGTCCCGTACCGCGACTCCAGGTTGAACGTCCGTTCGCCGCCGGGTTTCTCGTAGAAGAGGATGTGGTAGTGGGAGGAGACGTATTTCCGGCTGGTGTAGATCCCGAAGTTGTACTTCCAGATGATGTGGTTGACCTCCCGGAGCCCGGTCTCGCGCAGGGCATGGAGGACCTGATAGAGATTTGTGTAGCCCGAGACGATGTAGATCGAGCCCCCCGGCCTGAGGATGCGTTCGGCTTCCTGTATCCAGTTCCAGAGGATCTCCCCGTATTCGACCGCCGGGACCTCGACATACCCCCCGACGACGAAACCCTCGTCCCGGTTGTAGTGCCGGTGCAGCCGGTCGCCGTTGATGCCGTAGGGGGGGTCGGTGATGATCAGGTCGACCGTATCGTTCGGGATATGCTCCCTTGCCCCGACGATGCAATCGCCGTTGTAAAAGATGTTGCCGTTTATTTCCACAGACCTCATGATCCTCTCCTGCGGCACCCGTCGCGGCTCTATGGAGGAGTATAGACCGTCATGGACTATATTGGTTGTACAACGGGCCGGTTTTTGTGCGGGGGAGGAGGCCCGTGCGGCAGGAGTCCGCGCCGGGGAGGCGATCGGAAACATACTTGGGATCGCGGTGCCCATCAGGGCCTGCTGGAGGGATTACGGCATGCAGCAACTGACGGAGATGGGCCGGCTCAGGGATCGATTCGTGGGGGAGTGGGATATCGAGGTGAACCTCTCCATGCCCGACGGCAGCGTCATGAAGGGCCGGGGCACGGCCGCGGTTCGGGAGGCTGCCGGCGGTGAGGGCATCCGGAGCGACCTTCGATTCACGCTCGATGGAAAGCCTTACACGGAGACGGATCTCTGGCGTTATGAACCTGAAGAGGAGACGATCCACATGATCGGATCGGGCTCCGACGGGACCGTGCACGACCACGCCGGCGGGTGGAAGGATGCCGACACTCTGGAACTGCACTGGCAGGGCCGCGAGGGGGGACAAGAGGCGAAAGAGACGATCACGGTCGCGTGGGAGTCCCCCGACACCGTCCGCATCCGGTCGGAGACGACGGTGGACGGAAAGCCCGGACCGGTCATGGACTCGGTGGGACGAAGACGGAAGGGGTAGGCGGTTCGGGCCGTGGGTCGGTGACGGCCCGTATCCGCGATGACCCCAATTCCCGGCATCGTCCGATCCGGGACGGCAGCCACGGAGCAGAGGGAGTTACAGCCCCGCCCGGGAGAGGATGGTATCGGCCACCTGCCCCGCGCTTGTGAAGGGGAAGTCGTCCGGCTTTAAGAGGGCTCCCGCTTCACCGGCGGTCATCTCCACGTCGCCAGCCTTGCATTTAGTTGCCGCTCCCATCGGGAACGCGGCAAGGAGGGCCTCGGGCGTCTTGATTGGGAACTTCGCGCCGGCAAGGGCCCCTATGATCTGGGTACGGATCTCTTCTTTAACGCTCATTGTTTTCACTCCAATACTTCGGCGACATACCGGGCGGTCGTCCGGCGTCGGTTGCCTGTTCCGGTACAGGCTCTCCGGTGGAACACCGTCCGGGTATGAGTCTCGCCGATCTTCTCGTTGGATAGTTAGAATAATATAGATATCCGTCATTAAACTATACAACATCCCTGTGCTACACTTCCATAACTGGCTGAGGCGATCCAATGACCGACGGAGCAGAAGACTACAACCAGGATATCAAAGAGGTTCAATCCGAGATTGCAGGTCTCAGGAGCGAACTCCGGCGTTTCATCGAGCAGGCAAACAAGCAGCAGGTCGATTCGGTCCTCGATGGGCTCCGCAAGGAGTATGCAGGGGTCTTCATCGAGCAGCATCTCTCCGACGCCGACCAGAGGCTCCAGGAGCGGATGATCCGGAAATGCCCGATGCGTGAACGGTGTTATGCCGCGTTCTACGAGTTTCTCAAGGCCTCTGCAGAGCATATCAGGGACGGAGAGGTGAGCGAAGCGGTCATCCAGTCCTACCGGGACCGGCTCGCAGCGATGCGCAAGGGAGGAAAGTTCGACACCTGCTCCACCTGTTTTACCGAGACGAACCGCCTCTTTGAGAAACAGATAGAGTTGATGCGTTCCCTCGGGATCTACCGGAGCAGTCGGGAGGCTTCTATGTCCATCGCGGACCTCTCGGAAGAGGCCGTAGTTCAGGGCATCCTGGAACCGCTTGCAAATCGGCATCGTTTCCGGATCGTACAGGCGCTCGCCGCCGGGGCACAGTCGTTCTCGGCTCTTTCGGCCCTGACTGATCTGAGAGGAGGGAACCTGCTCTTTCACCTCAAGAAACTCCAGGACGCCGGGCTGATCCTGCAGCGGCACGAACGGGGGGACTACGTCATCACCGGGAAAGGCTACACGACGCTCAAGGGTATCGTCACCCTCTACACCAACCTGCAGCCGTAGACAGACGGCAGGGCACCCTGCCCCAGGGTCGGCGGAGAAGACGCGGTTACGGTAAAAATCGGAGATATTGCAGGAGGTCAGAAGTATGTTCCGCTCGTCTCGAACGCTGCCCTGCGATCGTGAGCCATCTGCAGCAACTGTTCTTCCGCTTCCCGATCTCCGAGAATGTACTTCTTCCAGAGCTCGGTATACGGGTCTTCGGGCACGACGATGATCCCTTTATGCTCCGCGACCCGGTCCAGGATGAGCGCCGCCGCTTTATCGACGGGATACGCATCGTCGGGGATTCTCAGATCGCCGTGAGCCTGTCCGTCGATACTCTTGTTGAAGATCGCCGTCGCGATGTTCGCCGGGCAAATGGTCGAGAAGTGGAGCCCTTTCTCCGCGTACTCGTACTTCAGGCACTCGGTAAGGCCGGTGACGCCGTACTTCGTGAGGGAGTAGAGCGCCTGGAACGGAGGCGGAACGATGCCCGCTATCGAACTGGTGTTCACGATATGGCCGAACCCCTGGTTGAGCATGATCGGTACGGCGGTATGGACCCCATAGATGACGCTCCAGATGTTCGTCTCAATGATCGTCTTCCAGTCGTCGAGGGTGGCCTGCTCAAACGGTATGGTGCCCCCGACGCCTGCGTTGTTGAAGAGAATATCCAGCCTGCCGGCCTCTGCCGCCGCGCCTTCGATCCCCTTCTGCACCTGCTCCAGTTTCGTCACGTCCATGATGAGCGGACGTACCCGGTCCCCGTATGCGGAGAGCTGGCCGGCGGCTTTTGCAACCTTCTCACGACTCCGTCCCGCCATGTAGACGATTGCTCCCCGCTTTAAGAGTTCTTCGCTCACGGCATACCCGATCCCGGAGTTTGCACCGGTTACAATGCAGACTTTGTCCGTATAATACTCTGAATCAACCATATTGATCTCCTGTTCATTCGATGACTCTGGCACCCATAGCATGAAGGACGGCGCTTCCTTCAATCAACGCCGCCTGAGTTATCTTTTTCACGGGAAGAGAAGCGAGACTGTTGATGATGTGGTACTGGGCCGGGTTCTGCATCGGGGTCTGCTCAATCCATTTGAGGCTGCCCGTTCCAGCCTGAACTGTCTCCACCTCAATACCCTGAGGATAGAGGACGAACTGACTTAACTCCGCACCCGGTGCACCGACTTTCGGGATATATCTCCACCCGAGGGTGCTCACGGACGCGAACTGCGACTTCAGCGCATCCAGATCCCGCCCGGTTATCGGCCCAGCGGCAACGAAATCCATGGTGAGGAAGGTGTTTCCCTCATAGCTGACGGTCGTGGCATAGTGGGGCCTTACGATGTGCAGGTCTTCGATATCCGCATAGATCTTCGGGATGCCGGTCTGCTCCCGTCCTCCGAGGATGGGTGCGGTCCTGTTCTCCCAGACCACCAGTGTGTATGCACCGTCGAGTTCATCCTTCTTTCCGTGGAAACGGACCGGTGCCGCCACGTTGATCAGGTTGTACTGGCCGCCGTGCATCCAGTTGATCTCGGTGAACTTGTTGAAGGCAACCTGCACTTCGGGGGCCAGGAGTTCGAATCCTTCCGGAATATAGTTTTCAAGAAGGTCTCTCTCGGTCTCGTAACTGATGGCCAGAGCCGTGGCTCTCTGTGTGACTAGGGCCTCCGGGTCGAATTTGCCGCCCCCGAAGTGGACCGGCATCAAGTATGTGAAATCATCCTTCAGTCGGAACATAGATACCTCCTATCTGCTCCGTATCACCCTAATGAATTTATATTTTTTGCAATTGTGCTACCAGGATCTCGGGTTTTCAAAAAACCTCCCGGCGCGGCAATCGCGTCGATGAGATCAACGGATATCCGGAAAAACAGGTACGGAACATTGCGGAGAGTTGATCCAAATTGAGCGATGGGAAGAGCCGGCTGCCGTGACGGAAGCCTAAAACATAACTATAAATAGGTCCTGGAGTCTAAACAAAATATTTACCTGAACGACTTTATTTAGGTATCTATTGCCGGATATCCCGGAGGGCATGAATTTGGTATTTGACAGCCAACAGAACGAGAGAACCCCTTCAAAACCGGGAAGGGAGGCCGACCTCTCCCTCGAAGTCGTCATCCTGCTCGTCTTCGGGGTCTTCATGCTCCTCTTCGGCCTGCTCCTCTTCTGGATTCATATGGGAACTCTGCCGTACTCCCCGGACAGCACCTACGGACTCTTTCTCGTGCTCGTCTCGTTTCAGATCGTCACGATGGGAAAGACCCCGTTCGGCGATCTCCGCCGTTCGTGGCCGGTCATCGCGATCGGGATCTGCATGGCGGTCATCGGGATGCTTGCCTGTTTCGTTCCCGGCCTGCTGGCCGAACCGGCTCGTATCCTCGTCGGGGTCATGCTCTTTGCCGGCGGGATCGCTCTCCTCCTGCAGTTGTTCTTCTCCGCAAAGAAAGCCAGAATCTGGATGAAGGTTCCCGGGATACTGCAGCAGCTGACGTTTGCCTGTCTCCTCGTGTACGTGATGTCGATAATCCTCGGCCTCGTCACGCTCCTCCCCGGCATCACGACCGACCGCGAGACGGCGGTCCTCCTCATCATCTACGGCATCAGTATCTTCTACCTCTCGTGGTGTATTCAGAAAACGATCCGGCTGTATCCTCCGGCCGAGACGAAAACGCCGGTGGGATTAGAATGACCCCAGACAGCCCTCATGCAACCGGCGGCCCCGGGCTGTTTAAGGAGGCATCCCTCCCCCTCTCGGTTTCAATCGTCATCCTGGTCGGTGTTCTCCTGGTCCTCCTCGGGCTGCTGCTCTTCCCGGTAAGTCTGGGGCTCATCCCATTTTCTCCGGACGGTCAACTGGGTCTTCTGCTCGTCATCATGGCCATCCAGATGCTGGCACTGGGAGAGACCCCGATGGGCCAGTACAGGCGCTCCTGGCTGCTGATGGCAATGGGGATCGTGTTTGCCGCAATGGGAACCATCTCGTGCATCGTCCCGGGGCTCCTGACCGGCGTGATCCGGATCCTCCTCGGACTCCTGAACTTCATCGGCGGAGCGGCCCTCCTCGCGAAGCGTTTTCTCCCGATGCTGCACGACCTCAGGCACCCTCCGGCAAAACCCGTTGCTCTCCCTCCCCTCCTCAAGCGGCTGCTGGTTACCCAGACGGTATTGAACATCGTCTCGATCGCCTTCGGTATAACCATGCTCGTGCCCGGCCTCGCTCCAGGACTGATCATCGCGGGAATCGTCGTGATCAACGGCCTCCTCCTGTTCGTGCTGGTCTCGATCCTCCTCAAGATCGGTTAGTTCGGGATCAGGGCACCCACTTTTCCCCGTTTTCCAGCAGTTGTTTCCCTCAACAACGCAGGTCCGGGCGCTGTTTCACATCCCTCTGTGAATGCCGGAAGAACGGAGAAGAAACAGAAGGTATATGTCCGCACACATGGTACCGAATTGTCGAGGCATATCAAAGAGGGCCTGATACCCCAGATGGGGCGTGATCTCCGAATTCGCAGGAGATTCCGGCGTTACCTGGAACGATTTGACTGCCCTGATCCAGAACATGAGGACTGACAGGACCCTGACCACACCCGAACGTTCCCTGAAAGGAACCCCCGTAAATTCGGCTATCGGGAGGAAGAAGATCGATTCGGAGGGTTCTCCCGTCTGCGGCGCCAGGATGGACGCATCAAGGGCCTATGCCGGAATTCCCGGACTGCTCCAGAAGGTCATCAACGAGGACGACAGCGCGGCCTGGACGGAGATTGCAGAGAAGATCGACTACATCTACACGCATATCGGTTACGCCCTGGGCAGTCTCGACCGGGAGACCGGTTTTGCCGCCGAGGTTCAGTCGCAGGTGCGATCAGGAAAGAAACTCTTCTTCAAGCCCAACCTGGTCGGACCGCAGGTCATCGAACCCGGGACGCACGGCGAAGACCTGGGCGCTCCCGTCTGCACCGACTGGTCGGTGATAGCCGCTCTGATGCGATGGTTCCACGACAACCTCGGGATCGACTACCACCGGATGGCGCTCGGGGAAGCCTCTACGTCCTCACTCCTTCTTGAGAGCGTCTTTAGCCGGCAGGCCGGGCGGACCATCACCTCGGAGGCGATCTTCGAGGGGCGAAGCGGAGACTTCTACGGCGGCTGGGGCTTCTACTTCGTTCGCCGCTACCTCGCGGAGCGCCACCCCCCTTCCCACACCGACGACCCCATGAGGGGGTACGAGGAGAGCGTGGCCGGCAGGTACCTCCCGCCGGGCAGAGCGGGGGACCGGCTGATGGTCTACGACCTGAACAAGCTGGGCGACGACCCGTCCCCGGGGAGGACGGTCGTCGTCCCCGGAGGGGCGAACTTCTCCGAGATCACCCTGCACAAGGTGATCGTGGGCGGCGACCCCCGTGACGCCGGCGATCTTGGAGACTATCCCGGCTGCGTCCTGGTCAACGTCCCGAAATTGAAGATCCATGCCCAGGACCTCATCACCAACGGGATGAAGAATCTGGGTATCGGCCTTTATCCAACGCAGTGCCCCACGGGCGCATGCCCCGGGCAGACCTCGTGGAAGTACGCGTTGCCCTCCTCTGCAACGCCGAGTTTCAAGGCGAAACTGCCGCATATGCCCTGGGTCGTCGAGATAGATACGGCTACCAACCTTCCGGCCAAAGACGAGAACGGAACCTACGCCGCAACGAAGACCGCAGGGATGCCGGGGACACAGGCCGACGTCATCAGAGCCGTGCAGGGCCAGCAGGTGTTCATGGTGCACGTCTCCGATTCAATCAATATGATCAACCTCAACCACAACCCCGAGGGCATTGCCGTCAGAATTCCCGAAGGATACATCTGGTCGTCTCTCGACTGTGTTGCGCTGGACCATCTCTGCTCGCGGTACTGCTTCAAGACCGTTCCCATGGCCGAAGGGCTGCGACTCAAAGAGGAGAACGGTTGGACCACGGAGTTCGTCCGTCATGTTCCGGTGGCAAAGGTCGAGGGGAAGAATATCGTAACCTCGGACGGGCTCGACTCTCCTCTCTTCAGGTACAACCTCTACCGTTATGCCGAAGAGCGGGGAGTGGGGCGGCAGCAGTACTACGTCACCGGGTGGGACAGCACCGTCGGGGCGCCGCTCGCATCTCTCGCCGGGCATCCGGGGAGGGTTGAGGGTGCAGCGTTCGTCGAACTCATGACAAGGACGATGTACTACAACCCGAGCTGCATGCTGTGGGATATGCAGAAGACGCTCCTCGGTTATGCAGAAGCACACGACCGTCTGACCGGCTCCTCGATTCTCGAGCAGTTCATGGAGAGGTTCGACGAGAACCGCGACGGTATCATCGATTACGACGAGAATGGGCAAAAGGGTTTCTGGACACCGGGGTTCAGCATCCTGTCGCATGCGCTGGACCTCCAGATGACCGGGGACTACGGTATGCTCAAAGGGAACTTCTACCAGACGGCAAACTTCTCCCTGAAGTATACCGATAAAAATTGGAACCCGCAGGGGCACGATTTCGCCCGCGAGTACATGCTGATGTGGATCGCGACGCATGCCTATGAGATGTCGAAGTCCGAAACGGTGAGTGCGGACCCCTTTGTGCCGGGAATGAAGTGGGGTAGGGGCATGTGGCCGGGCTGGGACCTCGCGACCCGGCACCTGCTGTCCGGTATCGTATACGGCGGAGAGTCCCCGGACCGGGTCGGTCCCGGTTCCCTTTACGGGACGGCGTTCAGGTACGCCGATAAGACCCGGAATAACGGTGCATACACCGGAAGTCTCGATCAGGCGGTCTCCGATCCCCGCGCCGTCGGTGCATACTTCGAGGCCGTCTCAAACGGGGCGATTCCCCTGGACTTCACCCTCTACGTTCCCGCAGGGTTCGGGAGTCTCGCGGGTGTGAAGATACCCAACGTGGAGGAGACGGGCGATCCGGGCAGGGTGTTCACGGCCCATTTCGCCGGGGGCCGGGAGGTCTGGTAAGGCGTGAGAGGGGGCGGGACGGTTGCACCCCCTCAATCCATCCGTTCCGACACACCCCGTTGCCTGCCCGGACGGGCAGACAATACGACTGCTCACCGTTTTCTCAGCCTCACGATCATGATGACCGGATACTCTTCGTCATCGTCCCGCTCCTCAAAGAAACCGTCGATCACGAACCCTGCATCAAAACAGATCCGGAAGATATCCTGCAGTGGCCTGTGGTAATAATACCCCGGAACCGGCTGCCCTTTGATTGCTTCCCCCTCATGGACACAGGGGGTCCGGTAGTTATCCTGCGGCCTCGTAAAGCAGGGATGATGCGTCGAGAAGACGAATGTTCCGCCGTGTTTCAGCATCTCGCCGACCGCCCGAAACAGCGGTTCGATATCGGCGATATCCATAACCGCCATGTTTGAAACCGCTTTATCGAACGGTCTTTCCTGCTTTAAGGACCGCAACTGCGCATAGTCCGTGGCATCGCAGACATGAAACGATATCTTATCGCGGTATGCAAAGCGGCGCCGTTTTGCATGGGCGATCATGGTTTCGCTGTCGTCGAATGCGACGACCACGGCGCCTCTTTCCGCAAGCCGCTGTGAAAAGTTGCCGGTCCCGCAGGCGATATCCAGCACCAGATCGCCTTCCCGGAGATCGAGCAGCTGCTCCGTATGGGGGCGTACGATGTTGCAGTGGAAGAAATTGGACGTATCGCCCATCCTCTCATCCCAGTAATCGGCATTGATCTCCCACCGTCGTCTGCTCTCTTCCGTTGTATCCGGGAAATTGTGCATGAGGTGAATGGGTCGAGGGCAGTGGTAAGGGCTGTCAACAACCCCGCCCTGAAGGACGGGGCTTGAGCCTTTAAAAAAAGCGAATGGGGGCGGCATCAGTCGACGGTTGCAAGACTGATACTGAAGCGCTCCTGGCTGAAGAGATCGATATCGTAGTCTGCCGTATCGGAGACGATCGCCGGGCCCTGCCGGACAACCCTGAAGATAACGGCATCTTCCGGCAGGGCCGGGTCCATCGGGGCATCGACGTTCTTCTGGACCACAAGGCGCGTGGGATCGAGATTCGTAGCGTAATACTCCTTGAACGCCGACCGCTTCTCGTCGGGGATGACGACATAGTCAGCCGCCTCGGCAATGGTGAGGTCGTTGGGGACCCAGCCGTAGCCTGGCAGATAGTACTCCGACCAGAAGTGGGAGCCGGGAGTCTCGGATTGAAGCATCTGGTAGCCCCCGATGGCACGGGCGGGGATCCCGAGCGACCTGCAGAACGCGGAAAAGAGCATGCTCTGGGTGCCGCAGTCGCCATGATCGGTCTCAAACATGTAGGTGGACTCGGCGACCTTGGGCTCCCGGGCATCGATCGAGCCGTGCGGGACGTGGCTGTAGGGGTAGGTCTCGATGATGTGGCGGTAGATCCATCTGTGCCTGGAGGTGCGGGTTTGTCTCGTTTCCGACGATTTCGAGCGCCTTTTCCCGGATCGCATCCGTGATCTCGATGTTGCGCTCGGAGGCGGTGTAGAGCAGGTACTCGGGATCGTTCGTGTCGTACTCCCCGACCAGTGCCGGGTCGACGTCAAAGATCTGCTCGTAGGAGATGAACTCGATATCTGCCGCGATGGTCAGATCTTCCGCAATCTCTTCGACCGGGATCTCGTAGTAGACGTAGCCGATGCCGCCCGTGGTGAACGGGCCGGCGACGATGTATTCGGGGTACGACAGATTGGCGACGGTGACGTTTCGCTGCGACTCCGTCTCGACCGGGAGCGGATACCAGATCTTCAGGGTCCCCGTCGCCGGGAGCATCTCGTGCAGGATCTCAAGTCGTTCGGTTCCCGCATAATGCACCGGGTTCACGTACGGCCCGGTCCCCGACCGGTTCTCCGCCCAGGCATACCGGGCGATAAAGTCAAAGTCCAAGCTCCCTTCAATCTGCTTTCGCATCTCGTCGAAGTTTGCGTAGAGGTAGTTCTCTGCAAGGTCGTAGAAGTAGAGCGTCTCATTCTCCGAGACGATCTTCTGGGCATGGTTCTCCATCCAGTCGGTTATGTTCTCATCGGTGATGCCGGGGATCTTCTCCTGAAGCGATGCCCGTGCGGCCGCGGTGTCGAACGGGTACTCGTTGTGTGTTCTGTTCGCCCGGAACATCGCGTCTCTGGCCGCTCTTACTTTATCCTGATCGCCGGTACCGGCATAGAGGGCATACGCCTCCGTGAAGCGACCGGAGACGCGAAAGTACTTGATGCAGCCGTGTCTGATCTAAGCC